>CAKZZJ010000150.1 GCA_937885165.1 uncultured Caryophanales bacterium | reverse complement strand
GTTTATAGCCTGGGATTTTTATTTTATTGGGATACGCTTCATTTTTAACGCATACCTAAAAATGATTTATTGGCGAATAAAAATAGATTTAGTTAGGGTAAAGTCTTCATTAGAGAAATGTAGATTTACTTATTTAAACAGGTGATGTTATAAGTATTATTTATAATAAGCAATGGTCCAAATTTTTAAAGATGTTATTTACATTGTGTCCCTAAAATGATACAATAATAGGGACAATGGTGGTGATGGTATGTTATCTAAAGAAATTGAAAATAGAATTAATAACTTAAAAGAAGGCTCTATTTTTATTCATAATGATTTCAAAGATCTAACCAATTATGAAAACATAAAAAAAATAATTCAAAGAATGGTTAATAAAGGCGCTATTATAAAGGTCCTTGATGGAATATATATGAAACCTAAATATTCTCCATTATTAAACGAGTATATTCCGTGTAATATTTTTGATTTATCTGAATGTATTGCTAGAAAATTTGGTTGGGATATTGTTCCAACTGGAGAAGTTGCTATAAATTATTTTGGATTATCTACTCAGTTGCCTCAAATGTATACATATTCATCAACTGGCCCATATAAAAAATATAGTATTGATGGAAAAACAATTAGTTTCAAGCATTCTTCAACAAAGAAAATGTTTAAAATGAATAAAAAAGTTCAGTATTTAATTCAAGCTATTAATTATTATGGGAAAGAAAACTTTGATGATAAAACTAAAAAGATATTAGCAAGTAATGTTGATGAAGAAATAATTAATGATGCATTAGCTCAAGCAAAGTCGGTTGATGTATGGATATACGAATTAATTAAAGAGTTGAAGGATTTTAAGGTATAATGATTAAATTTTTAAATAGAAATATTAGTGAAATAAATGAAGTTATTGAGGCAACATCAAGAAAAAGTGGTTTAGCATTTTCAATAATAGAAAAAGATTTATGGATTTGTTATATATTAGATTATTTATTTAATAGATGTGAATATAAAGACTATTTTGAATTTAAAGGCGGTACGTCATTATCTAAGGTTTATAATCTTATAGATAGAATGTCTGAAGATATTGATATTGTATTAAATCCTAAAATAATTAATTTTACATATTCAAAAGATTTATTTAAATTGTCTAATAATCAAAAGAATAAATTAGATGATGAATTAGATAATATAGCCTTAGATTTTTATAAAAATAAATTATTAAATGTAATAATTAATGATTTATCGAGTGAAATAAATAAAGAATTAATAATAACTTTAAATGATGACGAATTAGCTATTTATATTGAATATCCTTCTAGTTACAATACATCATATATTAAGAATGCTGTAAAAATTGAAATTGGTCCATTTGCCTCATGGACACCTTATGAAATTAAAGAAATAAAGAGCTATGCATCTACATATTATCCTAACTTGTTTAGTAACGGAAACTTCAATGTAAGGGTTACCTTGCCGGTTAGAACTTTTTGGGAAAAAACGGTAATATTGCATCAAGAAGCTAATAGAGAAAACGGGAAGATTCCTCAAAGATATTCAAGACATTACTATGACATTTATAAGATGTGTTATTCGAATGTTAAAAATGATGCACTAAATAATCTTGATTTGCTAGATGATGTTAGATTATTTACAATGACATTTTATAATAGGTCATGGGCTAAATTTGAAGAAGCTAAACCTGGAACATTCAAATTGATACCTAAAAATCTAGATGATTTGAAGGCTGATTATAAAATGATGGAAGCAATGTTTTTTAAAGAAACACCATCGTTTGATGAAATAATGAGAGTTTTAAAAGAATTAGAAAATGAAATAAATGGATTATTATAATTATGCTATTAAATGAATTTGATGATAATAAAGATGCAATAATTAACCCCAAAATGTGTGCTAAAAGAATAGATGATTTTCCTAAAATTACAATCTCTTGCTTTTCAAAAGAATTATTTAATAATGTTCTTTTAGCTCTTGCTGGAAAAGAAATTTGCTATGTACACTCAGCTACAGGATTGAATCCAGTTTATGAGGTTGAATATAAAGGTGAAAGATTTGCTTTATTTCATTCATTAGTTGGTGCGCCTTTATGTACATCCCAATATCAAGATTTAACGGTTATGGGAAGTAAGAAACTAATATTACTTGTGAATTGCGTGGTGTTAGATAAATCAATTGAAGATTGCGGAATTTTTATTTCTACAAGCGCATTAAGAGATGAGGGTACAAGTTATCATTATGCAAAAGCAAGGTATGGGTTAAACAACTGAATTTAAAAAAGATGCGCTAGCATTGACAAGATTATCTTGCCTTTGGCGCATCTTTTTATTAATTATTTGTTTATTTCGTTAACATTTTCTAATTCATATTCTTTATCTTGTAGGTTAACAAAATCTACATTTTTAATGTTTACTTTATCTACATTAGAAAATATTAAACCTCTTCCTTTCATCTCGCCCAAGCCATCCATCATTGCCGGACGACCAGCAACTGGGTTAGATGCGTATTTGAATGATACATTTTCAATATTGATTTCTTTAATTGGTGCTTCAGGTAAACCATAGAATGTTCCTGCTGCAATATTTACGTTTTCGCAGTCAATATCTTTAAAAGTAAATTTACCTAAATAAGGTGTTCTATCATCTACTGGAAGTTTTTCTTTAGAATATACATATTCTGTATGACCATCAGGATCACAAAAATAAAACATATTTATTACGAGTGGTGTCAGGACATTATCCATCTTGATGTTTTCAAATTTGATACCATCAATAATTGCATCTTTTCCTCTACCTCTTCTTGTTTTAATTCTTAAGCCTCTATCGGTTTCATTAAATAAACACTGACTTACAATGATATTTTTAATACCACCACTCATCTCGCTACCTAAAACAATAGAACCGTGGCCGAAATTCATAGAACAATTTCTTATGTTGAAATTTTCAGATGGTTTTTTGTGTTTCCTTCCCATATATATTTTTCCTGATTTGATTGCGATGCAGTCATCTCCTACAGAAAAATATACACCAAGTATATCCACATTTTTGCATGATTCAGGATCACAACCATCAGTATTAGGTGAATTCTTAGGATTAATTAGTTTCATATCAATGAATTTTAAATTTTCAGAAAAATATGGATGTAAATTCCATGAAGGTGTATTTGTAAATGTTACACCTTGAATCTCTACATTTTTACAATTATTTAAAAATAAGCCTCTTGGTCTAAATACATCTTTATATCCTTTAGGGTTTACCCACCAGCCTGCATTTTGGCTATTGCCATCAATCACACCTTTACCGATGATTTTTACATTTTCAATATTGATTCCTGTAACTAATGCAGCATAACAATTAAGTGGGTTACCTTCCCATGAGCCTAAATTATATTCATCCTTTTCATCAGATGTGAAACTTACACCAGGTAATACTGGATAATGAGTCCTATCTGGATCATATAATATCTTCGCTTCTTCATCAAGCTCAATTTCGATATCGCTCTTTAAAAATATTGGACCACTTAAGTATGTTCCTTTAGGAAAATATACTCTACCATCTTTAGGACAAGAAAGTATTGCAGCCTCAATTGCGTTAGTATCTAAAGTAGTCCCATCACCTTTAGCTCCAAACCTTTTGACATTTAGATAAACATATTCATACAGGGTTTTGAATTTCTTGTCACATTTCTCATTACCTTGTATTACCTTTATTTCATATTCTTCGCTTGGGTTTAAATGATATAAAGAAAATATATTAGTATCTCCGTGATAAACTAATTCATCATTTAAAAATACATCATATTCTTTTGTTTTAACTATATCATTATTTACAAATTCAAATGATACACTTGTAGAACTAATAAATATTTGTTTAAAATCCATAATTACGCACCTTTAATTTGCCTGTGATATTTTATTCTCTGATATACATTCCAGATTAATAACTTAATTAAAATACAAATGGTATCTAAAATTAAGAAGAATAAACCATAACTAAATGGTTCAATACCATAATTTACTCCACCGAATATATTAGGTATCCATCCCTTATATCCAAAATATATTACAACAAAAAATAATGTAAACGAGATGAAAAACATATAAATCCAGTTCAATAATAAAGCTATTATTCCTTTATTATTAACCATATTATACCTATATGTGTTATTTCTTCTACTATAAAGCAGTCTTACAATAGGCCTTACAATATAAGTAAATATAAGCGTTAATCCTAATGTAATTAAAACTATAATTTTAAAACTTAAATCAAGCGAAGACTGAGCTGTCGCGTTAGCTTGATCTTCGATTTCAGAAAAATCTATACCTATATCGATTCCACCAATTAATATAAAGAAAACGGCAGCCGCAGCTGCCCAGTATTTCAAAAAATTAATTGTTATCCATGAAGGAATTTTGGAAAGCTTATCGACTTTATAGGGGTTTAGATCTTCTACATCATCTACTTCTCTTTCCTTATTCTTCTTCACTATCTATCAACCTTTTCGTAATTTCTATCGTAGTTCTTGAATGCAAATATAACACCTACTACTGCAGATACTATACATAAACCTACAGAACCTAAAGACATTACATAATCAACATTAAAATATTCAGAAATACGTTTTCCAGCAGGTATTGAATATACGAACCAATCTTTATTAGTTAATGGTTCTATTAAATCTGTACCTTCAGTTCTTATTAAGAATGGTCTTGTGTATGACAACAACTGTTCATCAGTTCCAGAATAACCTGCATTTCTAATTGCTGTCATAGCATTATCAAGATTATTATAATAAGCATTAACACCAGCCATCCATCTAAATACTATAACAAAATATATTACACCTGCAGCAACCATTAATGCTGAAGTTACAGTTGCTAAAATTACAGTTCCTAAATTTTTCTTGTTCATAACTGAGAATCCGGTAAATATATTCAAGATACCAAGCAGCATCATTAAGAATAGTGCGAAACCAGAAATATCAGCCATATAAGATGTTCCATCAGTTGCAATAGTAGAAATATCACCAACAACTGTTGTATGGAATGTTAAGAAGAAACCAAATATAGCACCAGGTACAGCGATTAATAAGCCGGCAAGCTTCATATTGTTATATTTGAAGGATTGGATGAAGTCATATCCTAAACCTTTAAAATATTTACCAACGCCTGCTAATTTACTTTTCTTTTCTTCATTTTCAACATTTTTTACTTCATTTTCCTGCATGTCGATTCCTCCTATCTAATTCTCTTTTCAGTCTCAACATCAAAGAAATGAACATGGTTCATGTCGAAACAAGCTTTTAATACATCACCATTAATTTCACTTCTAGTATAAACTTTAGAAATAAGGTATGTATCTCCTAAATAACCATAAACAAGATGATAAGCACCTAAGAATTCAGTTAAATCTCTCTTTAAATCAAATTGAGAATCAGGATTTGCTTTAAGGTTGGCATCATCTAAGAAAACATATTCTGGACGAACAGCCATGATTACATCCTTACCTGCATAATCTTTACAAATTTCTTGTTGATGTGAATTTAATTTGAATTTAACTTTAGATTCATTATGTGTGAAATATTCACACTTATCATCAAGCTTACCATTGAAGAAATTCATTGGTGGTGTACCAATAAATCCAGCAACAAACAAGTTTTCAGGGTTATCAAACATTTCTTTTGGAGTAGCTATTTGTTGAACATAGCCATCCTTCATTACGACGATTCTAGTTGCTAAAGTCAATGCTTCAATCTGATCATGTGTTACATAAATAAATGTAGCATTTAATCTATCATGTAATAACATTAATTCTTTACGCATTGTACCACGTAATTTAGCATCTAGATTTGATAGTGGTTCATCAAGTAAGAATACAACTGGGTCACGTACGATTGCACGACCGCAGGCAACTCTTTGTCTTTGACCACCAGATAATTGTTTTGGCTTTCTATTTAAATAAGGAACTAAACCTAAAATTTCAGCAGCTTTCATAACTCTTGCATGAATTTCAGCTGGGTCAACCTTCCTAATAGTTAATGAGAAAGCCATGTTATGGTAAACAGTCATATGCGCATATAAGGCATAATTTTGGAATACCATAGCTAAATCTCTATCTTTAGGTGCTACATCATTAACTCTTTTTCCATTAATGATTAAATCGCCTGTTGATATTTCTTCAAGACCAGCAATCATTCTAAGTGTAGTTGATTTACCACAACCAGAAGGACCAGCTAGTACTATAAATTCGCCTTTTTCGATTTCGATATTGAAATCATAAACTGCATGGAATCCATTAGGGTAAATTTTATTTACATCTCTTAAAATTACATCAGAAGCCATAAATCAAATTCCTCCTAATTAATCCTTTTTGATGCTATCTAAATAGCCTTCAAGTTCTTTAGCTTTTTTATATCCTACTACTCCTGCTACGATAAAGCATGCAGCAGCAAGTCCGAATAATACCATAGCAGAGATTCCTCTAAAATAACCACTTGCAGGTAAGAATGAATTAGCAACGCTTCCTTCATATTTAGATGTGATTGTCGCACCTAAGTTGTTCTTTGCATTTGAATAAACATCTTCCATACCTTCAATTTTTTCAATTTGAGTTACGCCATCAACTTCTGTTATATTAACTGAACTTAAATAGCGTGAATAATTGATAATTAGTATTAGTGGTATATAGAAAATTCTTGCAACGCAGATGGCGCCAAAAACTAATTGAGCAATAGCCCCACCTTTATTATAAGCTTTAACTTTTTCACAAGCTAAGAAGCCACCAAGTAATATTACTACATTAAGTAGGATAATAAAGATAACTTGTGCATCTGCAGGATTCATAGAATTCAAACAGATAAACGCACCAAGCATACTAAATATCATTCCAAATAAACCAAATTTATAAGAAAATCCATTTACACGATAACGCATCATTTCGCGTTGATCGAAATCATATTCAGGTGCATTAGTTTGTGGTTTTTCTTCTAAAATAACATTATCATTATTTTGCATCAACTAAACCTCCTTTTGCCCTTGCAATAATTTCTTCTCTTGCTTGTTTTGTTGCCTTATATTTTAATACTGTATTAACGATAACAAAGCATGCAGCTACTAATAATATTACAAAGTAAATTATAGTTAGTACTAAAGTTAAACTATTAACATTTGAAGCATAATCATTGATCATATCTTCATATGACATAGTTGTTCTCATTGCTAATTTTGTTTTTGAATCTATATTAAAGTCTTCCATAATTGAGGTAACTTTAAATAAATCAGCATGAGAATTAAATGTTCCTAAAAGTATTATATTCCAAATCATACCTATTAAGGCCATAATTATTGAAACTACAGGAGCGCCTATACCTACTACTAAATTACTTGTATAATAAACTCTTCTAGAATGATTAGCAAATATTAGCAACAACGCAAACATACAAATACATACTACAAATGTAGCAAGTATGAAATTGTTAAATGAATTCATGCTCATTTGGAAATCATAAATAATTGTTTTAGCAGTTTCAAAATCTTCTGTAACTGGAGAAGTTGGCTTAGTAGTTGAATTCAAATATCTGTATAAATATTGATTGTCTAATTTATAATCACCTGTAACAAATTGAGTTCCACTACCAATTTCAACAGTACCATCTTCTAATATCTGATAGATTACATGAACATTGGAATATTGAGTCATAAATACCATAGTGATAAGTAATGATACTGCAGCAACTAATCCAAAAATCATAATTATTAATTTTGATTTTGTGCTAATTAATTTCATTAATAATCCTCCTCAAGGGAGTTGCCTGCTGGCTATAAACAGCCAACAGACCTCCATTTTTTAACTAATTAATCTGAAAATTATGATAAAGCGTATTCAGGTAATAGACTCTCATCATATCCTGATACTAAGTCAAATAAGTATTTATTAATTCTATTTTCTAATTGGCTAAATACATCTGAATAAGAATAATCTTTAGCATTCTTATCTTTTCCAATTGTTGCTGTACTAGTCTTTGTATAAGTACCAGCTTTGTCAACTACAACTTTTGCCCAGCCTGATGCAGTTGCAGCGCACTTATCAGCACCCCAGAATGCAGTTACTGCTGCATAATCGTTAGGTGATGATTCAGAACCATATCCTGCACTTGGAACTGAGTTATCATATGTGAATGTTGTAGATCCATGTTTATCAACTTTATCTAGACATACAACGCCATCTGCAATTGCATTTTCGATATTTAACTGACCAACTTTTGCATTTGCATTAGTTGCTTGGTAGTTAATTGATGCAGTACGAACATATCCGATACCATGAGTAGAACCAAGATAAGCTCTCATGAATGACCAGAAGTCTGTAGATGAATTAGAAATCATAGTTTTTAATTTATCTGAGAATTCAGGAGTAGATGTACCATTGTAAGTTCCTAGATTTGTTGTTGATTTCCAATAATTTTCATTCTTAGGGCCAAAGTCGTTTTGTAACTGACCATCAGTTGAGAATAAATAATCCATTAATTCAGCAGCTTTTGTAGGATTATCAGAAGTTGATGGAATACACCAAGAATTAGTCTTTAATGTACGGTTAGATGTTGATCTTCTTGTTAAAGTCATACCTGTATGATTAGATAATGCTTGTGAATGTGACCAAGTAGTTTCAGTTGCCCACCAAGTTACTGGAGGTAATACTGGTCTAACGCCTGTAACTGAAGTATCTTTAAATGAACCTGCACGTGAGCTATCAGCAGTACCAATTCCAAATTCATCTTTTGTGTTTACAGCACCAGTAGAAGCTGAGAAGTCATACATCATAAATCCATAACCACCATCTTTAGCTGTCTTTCCAAAATATTTATTTAGATAATCAGTAGATCCACCATCATTAGTGAAGAAGTCACCTAGAATTAAGCCTTCATCATATAAAGCAGAAATATAATTTAAAGCTTCAAATGTTGATTCTAAAGCAAAAGCATCATTAATTTTGCCGTTAGCATCAAAGAATAAGCCTTCTTTTTCAGCATCTTGACCTTGAACACCAAACATAGATAATAAATGCATTACGTTTTGAACACGGTTATTATCAACACCACGTGGTGTGAATGTTTCGATTTCAGTTGTTGGATCACCAGAGATGACACCTGGGTTAGCTTTTACAACACGCATTAATGCAACTAATTCATCAACGTTATATGCTGCAGATTCAGAAATATAGAAATCAGACAATTTTGTCCAAGTCTTATTTGTGCCTAGATTGTTGCCCATAACTGTTGTTAAATATGTTCTTAACTGATCAGCTAATTCTTTACCTGTACATCCGTTAGCTAATAATTCATTTTGTTGTTTAATAATATTAGTTGTTTGTGCAATTGTAACTGTTTTTGCTTCTCCATTAACTGAAACAGAAAGTGTTGTTGTAGCATTTGGATAATTATAATTAGAATCAATAAATGGTGTATAAGAAGAAGCCTGAACTACGTTACTAGCAGCACCTTTACCGTTTTTAGTAGTATCGAAATCAGCAGTTGAAGCTGCATCTAAAACTGCTTCTGCTAAAGATGTATCCATTATATTCATTCTTTCGATTGCGTTATAACCATCGAAATATGGTGTATAGTAGATATGACCTGAAGAATCAGAAATCTGTTTTTTGATTGTTGGGTTTTCTTCTAAGAATTTCTTGAAGTTAGGCATTATTCCGGCGTTTACATATTGCATTAAATCTTTTGCATCACCTGATGAACCCATTTTATTGATATTTGATGTTGTATTATAGTATAAATCAATGTATTGAGATGTATCAGTTTCTGATTTATAACCATTAGTTGAAATTGTTGCATGATAGTCATCATCTTTACTTGCTGTGTAAGCTGATGCTTCACGGAATGTTGTATTTACTGCAGTTGAAAATGCTTGCCAAGTAGGAAGTAAGTCTCCTTTTGAATAAGTTCTTGCTTCAGCTGTATTTAAGAAACTATCTTCTCTTAAAGTAATACCTTGTTTTCCGGTATAGTTAAGAGCTATATCAAGGCCACCAGTATCAACTACTGTGTTATTTGTTGTAGTTGTAGTTGTGGTTTTTGCACTTGAATCATCGCCACAAGAAGCTAAAGCTAAACCTGCAACAGCAGCTATGCCTAAAAAGGCTAGTTTCTTTTGTTTCATTATTTTTTTAATTTTCTCCTTTTTAAATCTTAATAATAAAATCAATTTTATTTAATTTTCTATTATTCCTTAACTCCACCAACATTAACACCTGCTGCAAAATATTTTTGTAGTTTAGGATAAATAACGATGATAGGAATGATAGAACAAACTATAAATGCATAACGAAGACTGAATGTAGAGAAATTATAATTTGATGCAATTGAAGGATCATCTTCCATCTGTGTTATAGTAGTCTCTATTGTTCTTCTTATGTATACAGTTAGTGGGTAGTCATCTTCAGTTAATAGCATTTGTGCCCAAAGATAACCATTCCATCTTGCAACCGCATAGAACATTGCAACGGTTACTATTGATGATTTAGACATTGGTACATATACTTTTGTCAAAATCTGGAATTCGGTAGCACCATCTATTGTTGCTGCTTCTTCAATTTCTGATGAGATAGAACTGAAGTAGTTACGTAGTAATATAATATTAAATGCATTAAAGCCTAGGGCTACAATGAACATATAAATATTTTGTACACCGAATCTTACAAAGTTTTGGTATGTAGGTATCATACCTGCGTTGAACCACATTGTGAATACTAACATAAAGTTAAATCCACGTCCAAACATTAATCTTTTCTTTGATAATGCATAAGCACCACATATAGCAACAAGCATTGAAACTAAAGTACCATAAATTGTAACGAAGAAAGAGTTACAATATGCTAACCAGAATCTCTTTTGTTCAAATGCGTATTGATATGCTGCAATGTTAAATGCATCAGGCCAGATATAAATTGATGCTGCGGCACTCGCTTCTTTTGATGAAATTGAGTTAACAAGTATGTATATGAAAGGATATAAACATGCTAATGCAAATATTGTCAAGAGTGCATATGAAATTACTTTAAATATTATTTCTGATTTATCTAATCGTTTCATTCTTCACCTCTTAGAATAATGAAGTAGATGATACACGTCTACTTATAGCATTAGCTCCTAATACCAATACCATAGCAATTATGGAATTAAATAAATCCATAACAATACCAATCATAGGTACGGCACCTGTAAACTGGACAGCAGATCTACCAGACATTCTATATACATATGTTGAAATAACATCGGCTGTTTCCCAAGCATTCTTTTCATCTTCTACCAAAAGGATTATCTTTTCATATCCGATATTCAAAATTTGACCTATACGCATAATTAACATGATTGTTAACGTAGGGGCCATACCAGGGAATGTTACATACCTGATTTGTTGAAGCTTAGTGGCTCCATCTATTCTTGCTGCCTCATAACTTACAGGTGATATTGCAAGTATAGCTGCAAAGTATACAATAGATCCATATCCAGCTCCTTCCCAAACACCAGACACTTGATAAATTGGTCTAAAATATTTAGGGTGTGCAAGAATACTTACTGTAGAATTAACGCCTCTATCAGTAACCGTCCATCCAAAGGCCTTAAATAATTGGTAAAGTAAACCTCCACCAAATCCTCCTGATTGATCGATTTCGCCACGTGCCCACAATCTGATGATTGTAGTAATAACGATAGCTGATACGAAATGTGGTAAATAACAAGCTACTTGTAAGAAACTTCTATAATAACGATTTTTAATTTCGCTGAACAGCAATGCAAGGATGATTGGGATTGGGAATCCAAATATCAAACCATACATACTATTAACGAATGTGTTTCTAAATGCTTTCCAGAAAACTGGAGCTTCAGTACCAACGAATATTTTAGAAAGCCATTCAAAACCGCACCACTGTGAATTAAACAGTGTGTTATCATTACCCCATTTGAAACCAGTAAGGATACCAGCAATTGGCAAATATTTAAATAAAACCAAAAATACTAGCATTGGGATTAATAAAACGTACAAACGCCAATCTTTGACAAGCGTTAATGCAGTACGTTTCCACTTAGATCGTTCGACTTCATCAATTGTTGCTTGATCAGTCTCAACAATTTTTTGCATAAAAACACCATCCTTTTAATACAAAATATGTGTTTAATCTTCCGAAGAGGGTTTTGCTTCTACATCATCCGGAGTCTCATCACCTTCCGGTTTTGTAGATTCTGGTACCTCTCCTTCTACTTTTTTGGTGGAGTTATCCAAATCAGTAGAATTTTCAGATTCATTTGCTACTTCCTCAATAGTAAAATTTTCATCTAGTTTATCGAGTTCAGCATTTCTTTTATCATCAATGAGTTTTTGTTTAACGTTGCAAAGAACTCCTTGAGATCTAAATATAAATACTCCAACCGTTAAAACGGCTAATGCGAAAAGATTGTATACCAATCCTCTTTCGCCATAGGCTATTACATTTACGACTTCACCTGTACCGTTATTGATAACTTCTCTTATGCCTTGATGAAACGGATCGCCGTTAAAAGTTAATAGTCTATAAACAATTAACTGAATTAGATTGAATAATAGGTAATCTAGAAATATTAAACCTACAACCTTTGGAATTGATGAAATAATTTTTGTGGTATTTTTTTTGTAAAATACTACATTTATTCCAAAAGCAAGTAATCCGGCAAATATTGATAGATAAGCCTGCCAGTTATATACTGCTGCTACATCATTTGCTTCAACAAACATACCACCAAGTATAGTTGCAAAAGCAAGTAGTGGAGCGAGTATTAAACCAAACAAATTCCATCTTGTCACAGCCATAAACATTATTAAAAGTGAAAAATAACTAAATGGTGAGCACGGAATTACTATATATCCAAACCTTTGGGTTAGTGCTTCTAAAGCGAAGCCTAGACCGCCAAGTAATAGTAAGTCTACTACCATATATTTTTTCAAACTATTTATGATGATTATCACCTCAAATCTGGCCATTTAATTATGCATAATTAATGAGCACAGATAAATAACGCCATAAATAGCGCCTTCTAATATGAAAATATTTTAACATTAATGAGTGCGATAGTCAATAAAAATATTGAAAGCGTTTAACTTGAAAATGTCTTTGTTATGAAAATACTTTCATAAATGAAGTTTTTTGTGTCTTTTTTTATCTACCTATGGTAAAATCTAGTAAGAGGATGAAAACATGAAAATAATAATAGATAACACTAGCTCTATAAACGAAACTCTAAAAAATTTAAAAAGCGGTGATGAAATATATTTAAAAAAAGGTATTTATAACGAAAAAGTAACGATACTTAATGATAATATCAAAATAACAGGTGAAGACAAAGATGAAACAATTATAAATAACCATGATTATTTTCATAAGATAATGCCTGACTATAATGAATGCAATACATTTAGGACTTATACAGTCTATGCCGGTGGAAAAAATATCACTATAAAAAATTTGACAATAAAGAATTCAAGCATTCCTGCAACCAAATATGGCCAAGCTGTTGCCTTACATGCAGATAGCGATAATTTATTGTGTGAAAATGTCAATTTATATGGTGAACAGGATACGCTTTTTACAGGTCCGATACCTTATTTTTTAAGAGAGAGACACAAGAATTTTTTAGACCCTATTTTTATGAGAGAATATTACGCAAAACAAGTATATAAAAACTGTGATATTTATGGAAATGTTGACTTTATTTTCGGTAATGCAACAGCCTTGTTTTATAAATGTAATTTGCATAGTTTAAAACAAGATACGAGCACTCATATATGTGGTTATATATCTGCCCCATCACACGAACAGAATCAAGAATTTGGTTATCTCTTCCTCAACTGCAAATTAACCCATGATGAAGGCGTAAATAATGTGTATCTTGCAAGACCTTGGGGAAAATACGGGAATGTCGCCTTTATTGATAATGAAATTGATTCTCATATAAACAAAGAAGGATTCAGTGTCTGGATTGGTAAAAACAGGCATCAAACAGCTAAGTTTATGGAATATGGAAATTATGATGTAAAAGATAGAGCATCATGGTCAATAATATTAAATGAAAAAGAAAAAAATGATTATGTCGAAGCATTCTTAAAACATATCAATTATACATTAGACTAAATATTATAATTTAAAAAAAGGGAATTTTTAAAATGGAACTCGATTTAAACAATGTACCAAAACATGTTGCGATAATACTTGATGGAAACGGCAGATGGGCAAAGGCCCATCATAAACCAAGAAGCCTTGGGCATCTTCATGGTGCATTTAATTTAAGGGATTTAGCTAAATATGCTGATTCTATTAATATTGGATATATGACAGTTTATTGCTTTTCAACAGAAAATTGGAAAAGGCCTGAAAAGGAAGTAGACTACTTGATGAAAATGCCACCAAGATATTTTGAAAAATTTTGGACTGATATTGTAGTCAATACAAATATCAAATATAAAACAATAGGTAGAAAAGACAGAATCCCAAAAAAATTATTAACTACTTTAGAAAAAGTTGAAGAAGAAACAAAAAATCATACGGGTTTAGTTTTAACTTTGTGTATTGATTATGGATCTTATGATGAAATTACCACTGCTGTTAAAAATATCGCTCTTTCATATAAAAATGATGAAATAACCTTAGACGATATCAATCCAAAATTAATAACTGATAATCTATATACAAAAGGTTATCCGAAACTTGATTTATTAATCAGAACCAGCGGTGAATATCGAATATCTAATTTCTTATTATGGCAAATCGCATATAGTGAATTCTATTTCACAGATACTTATTTTCCTGATTTCAAACCAGAAAAGTTCAAAGAAGCCCTAATAGAATACCAAAACAGAAACAGGCGTTATGGTGGCTTATGATAATAAAAAAGATTGAACCACAAGGTTTTTGTGGCGGCGTAAAAAAAGCTATTGTTATATTAGAAAAAGCAATATCTGATAAAACAATAGCAAGACCAATATATATGCTTGGTTCATTGATACACAATAGCCATATAATAGATGAATTTAAAAACAAAGGCGTTATCATGCTTGATGATAATATCGAAAAAGAAGCTATGATTGATATGATTAATGAAGGAACCATAATCATATCAGCACACGGAGTTTCCCCTTTAATATATCAGAAGGCAAAAGAAAAAAACCTAAATATAATAGATACTACCTGCCCTTTTGTAAAAATGATTCATGACAGAGTTATTTCAAATCTAAATGATAAAAAGGAAATCATTTATATCGGAAATAAAAATCATCCTGAAACTAAAGGAGTTATAGGAATAGATGATAAAATAAATTTAGTATCAAATAAAGCCGATATTAATAATTTAGAATTAGCTGATGATAACCCTTATGTAACAAATCAGACAACCTTATCAATTTATGATATTAAAGAATATTATGATTTAATATTAAAAAAATATCCAAATGCATTTTTAGATAATAAGATATGCGATGCAACAACAAAGCGTCAAGATGCTGTAGCAAATCAGAAATATGCTGATTTATGCATAATCGTAGGAGATAAAAAATCATCAAATACCAAAAAATTATATGAAGTATCAAAAAATATAGCTAAAATAAACACTATATTGATAGATAATAAAAACGATTTAATTGATTATGATTTTAAAGACATCAATAAAATCAATATATCTAGCGGTGCTTCTACTCCAGATTATTTGGTAGATGAAGTTATAAATTATTTAGAAAATCGCCTGTAATTTTTAAAATAGTTTAGTTGGTTTGTATATATGAAAACTACCAACCAAAAATTCAACAAAAATAAAAGCATTTCAGTACTTAATATTAATAAGTTCATACATAAGGTTATGCAACTAATTAATATAGAAACTTTGAAATGCTTTTTTTGTTGAGTATTTACAAACTAATTATTCTAAAACTTTTTTAATGTATTCTATATCCATACTAAACGCTTTTGCTATATCATCGGCTGAAAATCCATTTGAAAACATTGTTCTTATCAAGTTAGTTCTTTCTGTTTCTTTACCTTCTTTTAGGCCTTCTTTTAGGCCTTCTTTTAGACCTTCTTCTTTACCTTCTTTTAGACCTTCTTCTTTACCTTCTTTTAAACCTTCTTCTTTACCTTCTTTTAGACCTTCTTCTTTACCTTCTTTTAGGCCTTTTTCTTTACCTTCTTTCAGCCCTTCTTTTAATCCTTTTTCATGGCCTCTTCTCATACTTTCTTGTCTAATATCTTCTTCAAGGCCTTCTTCGTACATTTGTTGGGTTTTAAGAGCCATAGCTTCAAGCCATATGGCTCTATCCTTGTTATATTCATTAATCATTTCTTCAACCTTCCTTACGATGGTATTTTCATCATCAGTATATTTATTATTTTTGTCGGTTAGCAGAACATCTAGTAGTTTCTTCAATAAAATTGTATCATATTTTTCTTTATCGTTAAAGTCATTTTTCCTGTTAATTATTTTATATGTATTTATTTCATAAAGATGCATAATATCTATTGTATCATCTGTTTTTCCATCTCTTAAAGTATAGTGTTTGATTTCTCTTCCTGATAAATTTTTATCATTTATAAAAAATATAACAACACTCTCAACTCTTTCTTTATAGTGGCTCCCTCTATAATAAGCATCAGAATTCATCAAAGATAAATAATGTACTTCTCTTCTATGAAGTCTTTCTTCACTACCAACCCTATTTTGAGCTTCAAAGTCGACGTTTATATGATTATTAACTTCAAATCTTATGTCGAATCTGGCACCTTTAGATTTAGAATTGAGCCAAATCTCTTTATCATTAAAAACAATGTCACTTGGTGCAATATTAGAATTTGTTATTGCATTATAATAATAACATAAACATTCTTTATCAGAAAATATCTTTTTAAAGAATATGTCATTCATACCATTAATTCTTTCTTCATTTAATTTCTTTTCCATTTTTAATAATCCTCCTATTAGTGCTTATATCGCATAAATTATTTGTTATGCACAATTTACATTCTAATTATAGGGGGTTCAAAAACTAATGTCAATGTATTTTTATGTTTTTTTGCTGTTAGCCAAGAAAAATGTAGTATTTTCATATTTTTATTTACTTTAAAGTCGTTAAATAAGAACAAAATCAAAAAAAAGCCTCACTATCCAATAATAATCGAGCGTGAGGTTCTTGTTTTTATATTTCGGCTTTTTATTAATTTTGTCATCTAAATAGAATATGAAATATGCTTTTTAATATTGAATTTATTTGTTTAATTCTTTTAATAAATCATCGTCTGATAAATCAAAATGATTAAATATATCATCGAGTGACCCATGTGGTATTTTTACTTCACTATCAAATGAGTGCTTAAATATCTTGTTTTGGTAATTGTTTTTTTCTTTATATTCCAATATCTGATGATATAGTGTTCCTGATGCAACAAGCTGTTCAAATATTATCATATCCATATTGGTTTTGAATAAATAATCCAAAGTAATTATATCAAGTGGTTTTATTATTTTGGCATCAACAACCATAATATCTAAGTTGTTTGTATTTACTAAATTATTTATTCGTGTTATGTCTTCTCCATAGCCTATGGCTATCTTATTTTTACCCTCTTTCAAAATATCCCATTTCATTTCTGATACATATGAATAATCATATGTTTCTTCTTTGACATATAATCTTGGATATCTAATGACAAAAGGGTGTGGAGTGTTAAATGCTAAATTAAATAAGCCTATTGCTTCTTGCATATTCCTTGGCATAGTAACAACAATATTAGGCATCGCTGAAAACATCGCCACATCATAAATACCTTGATGTGTTACGCCATCACCACCAACAATTCCAGCTCTGTCAATTCCAATTATCACCTTTAAATTACTTCTAGCAATATCATTTAATATTTCATCATATGCTCTTTGGGCAAATGTAGAATACATCAATAATACTACATCTTTATTTTTTAACGCAATGCCAGCACTCATTACTGTTGCGTGCTCTTCTGCTATACCGACATCAAATATATTTTTAGGATAAAGTGAGGCAAATTCATCAAGATTTGTGCCACTCATCATTGCCGGAGTGATAACATAAAAGTCATGTTCTTTTTTCTTTTCAATAAGATAATTAGAAACACCTTTAGAATAGCTTATTTCGCCTTCGTGTTTATTTAAAGGTTTTCCTGTTTTAACATCAAATGGTGGTACACCGTGGTATGTACCTTTTTCATCTTTTTCACTTGGTTCATATCCCATACCCTTTTTGGTTAATAAATGCACAATAACAGGATCTTTATTTTCTTTTATTCTTTTTAATAATTTTATTAAAGTATCTATTCTGTTGCCGTAATAAGGCCCATAATAATCAAAGCCTAAATCTTCAAATATATTATCTCTTTGAATAAAGCCTTTGATACTTCTTTTAACCTGATGAAAAAAAGATACCAAAAAATTTGGAAATACTTTTTGCATAAATGATTTGGCTTTTCTTACAAATTTAAAACTTCTTAATCTCAAAAAACTTTTTGTTAAAGAGCCAACGCTTTTTGATATTCCCATCTTGTTATCATTTAAAATTATTATAGGGCGCATATTTCTATATTGCCCTAAGAAATTAATGCCCTCAAAGGCAATGCCATTATTAATTGATGAATCTCCTATAACAACTACTGGTCTTTTTTCTTTATCGGCAATCATCATACCTGATGCGGCAGAAATAGTTGTAGATGAATGACCTGATTCCCACACATCGTATTTTGATTCTTCTCTAGAAATAAAGCCACTCATTCCACCATATTTTCTTAAGTTAACAAACTCTTTGGCTCTACCCGTTAATATCTTATGAACATATGACTGGTGGCCTACATCAAACAAAAAGTCATATTCTTCAGGATCAAAAACATAATACATTGCTATAGTAATTTCGACTATGCCTAGATTACTTGATAGATGCCCGCCAGTTTTACTCACGTTTTCTATTAAGAATTCTCTAATTTCATCTGCCAAAATCTTTAATTCCTTAATTGATAAAGTTTTAACAAACGAAGGATCTTTTATTGAATATAAATCAAACATGTTTATTCACCTGATTTCAAGAAATTCTTTTTCTTATAATACCAGAATCAATTAATATTCTTATTAATGGCTGTGATACCAAAATCACTCCATTAATTATACTGAAATTTTCATACTGAACCAAACCATATCGGTTGAAATAATGATATGATAAAAAAGATAAAATACCAAATAAAAATAAAATTATTGAGAGTGAATATGATAAATAAACAAATGAAATATGCTCATTCTGATAACTGAAAAAATTAGATTTTTTATAGCTTAAATTATTATCACTAAGCAATTTATCATACGCATATCTTCTAATTTTTCTTTTTGATAAATTAATTTTATCACCAAGTATTTCATATACCTCAGTAGATATAAAATCATTATCAAGATAATTTATGATGACATCAAATTCATGTGTCCTTATATTATCTATATCCCCAATCATATTTTCTTTTACATGTTCATGTAATATAAAATAAATCCCAATTAAGGCAAGATACCATGAAATAAAAAAGAAAACAGTAAATAATATATTTATACCACCATCAGTATAATTGATGAATATATTACATATAATAAAAGCTATTAAATTTATAATACTAAATATATAATATTTTTTCATGTTTTTTTACCTAACATTAATTATATTATAATTAAATAAATAATTCAAATATTAAGAAATATAAAAACTATCGTGTTGACTTTAAAAGTCATTTTTGTATAATATTTATGTGTTTATTTTTTAATCACTGGAGTAAAAAATGAAGAAAATAGGAATAATTGTAGAATACAATCCGCTACATAATGGGCATCTTATTCATCTTAATAAAATACGAGAAAAAACTAATGCAGATATCATTATCGCCTGTATGACATCTTCTTTTTCTTCACGCGGCGATTTATCTATATTTGACAAATTTGAAAAAACAAGGCAAGCACTTGAGGCTAAGGTTGATTTAATTGTTGAATTCCCTTTTGTTTATTCGTTAGAAAGGGCAGATGTGTTTGCTAAAAACGCAATTGACATATTAAATCTGATGCAGGTAGATGAAATATGGATTGGCAGCGAAGAAAACAATATTGATTTATATGAGGAAGCATATTTGAAATATACTGATGAATTTAATTTAGATGATGGTAAATCACTTAAAAAAGCATCAATTGATGTTATACCATTCAAAAGTAATGATGTACTTGGCTTCTTCTATTTTAAAAGAATTGTTGATAAAGGCTATAATATAGAATTACATACAATAAAAAGAGAACTGACAAATTTCTTAGAAAATATAATTCATGATGAACATATTGCATCATCCTCAGCAATAAGAGCTAATTTAGAATTAATAGATAAATTCACACCAAAATATGTCAGTTCATCAAAGGATAAAATCTTAGATGAAAATAAATTATTTTCTTTCTTAAAATATAAAATATTATCATCTACTACTGATGAATTAAAAGAAATATTTTTAGTGGATGAGGGATTAGAATATAAGCTTAAAAAAGAAATAAATAGTTATGATAATAAAGATGATTTTATTAATTCTCTGGTTTCAAAAAGATACACTAAAACAAGAATAAAAAGAATGTTATCATATATCCTGTTTAATATAACAAAAAAAGAAATCAATATGATTCAGCCTATAGATATCAATTTCATAAGGGTGCTAGGATTTAACGAAATCGGAAGAGAATATTTAAGAAAAATTAAAAAGGATGTAGATATTTATACTAATATAAAAGAAGGTATAAATATGGCACTTGATATTGAACTTAGGATATCTAAAATATTAGATATGATTTATAATACTAATGTTTTTGAACAAGAACAATCAAAGCCAAAAGAAAATGATGATTTCATTAAAACTAAAAACGTTATGGAGGAATAAAATAATGTGACAGACTGATATTTGTCATATTCATATAGTTTTTAAAAATTATGAAAAAAATTTATTGGTTCATCCAAAAAACTGAGATAATGGGTGGCACTGAAATTGTCACCATAAATTTAATAAATTTATTATCGAAATATTATGATATAACCTTGGTTGTTGCTGGTAAAAAAAATGAAGATTTAAATTTGAAATACAACAATAAAATCGTTTATTTAGATATCCCACTTAAGCACTTGTGTTTGGATTTGGAAACAGGAAGATTAAAAAAAGAAAAGAAATATTTATTAATTCCTTTTTCAGCAATTAATACAGTATTTTTCTGGACTTTTAGAAGATTTAAATATCGTAAATTAATCAGAAATATAACTGATGAAAATGATTTGCTAATTGCTTCGTCTTGGGACAATTATGTTTTAGTTCCAAGAGGAAGAAAAGCATATTTTCATTTTCATTTCAATGCCAAATTCTTTAATTCAATTGGTATAAGATTATCAAGAACATTTCACAGAAAACCAGATAAATATATCTTTTTAACAAAGGCAACTGCTGATATCATTAAGAAAAAACATAAAAGATATGCAAATTCCTGTTATGTTCATAATCCATGCAGGTATGATTGCCTCAAAAATGTTAAATTTAATGATAATAAAATCATTTTCATTGGAAGATATACTTACCAGAAAAATCCTATTTTAGCTTTAAATATCGCAAAAGAATTAAAAGATATGGATGTTTATTTTCATATGAATTTTTATGGGGATGGTATTTTAGAAAATGAAATTAATAATTTTATCTTAAAGCATGAATTAAATAATTTTGTTTCAGTTAATCATTTTGAAGATGATATTGAAAAAGAATTATTATCATCTGATTTGCTTTTGGTAACTTCAAAATATGAAGGCTTTCCGCTTGTAACATTGGAAGCTAATAGTTTCTCAGTTCCTGTAATCACATCCAACTGGGGTGATGCAGTAAATGAAATTGTAGAAAATGATATTAACGGCTATATCATAAACAAAGATGATCCTAAAGAATATGCAAATATAATTAAGGCATTATTTGAAAATAAAAATAGATTACTAGATCTTAAAGAAAAAACTGTCCAATATGCTATAAAATTTTCTAGTGAAAATATTATAAATAAGTGGCAAAAAATATTAGATGAATCATTTAAAATGTAAAAAGGCAATTATTGTTGGTTTTAGATAACCTCAAATTGCCTTTTTTATTTAAAATCGATTAATTTATAAATATCATCTATAGTCTGTAAATTATGTCTAACTCTTTCTTTATATTTATCATCTTCATAATATATTAATAAATCTTTTTCTTCTGGTAAAAGACAGTGATGTACTCCACCTTTACCGTTCATACTATTTTGATATGAACCTGTACCAATAAGACCGATATATAATTCATCCGATTTAGGTAAGTTGATGTAGCCCTTTTCTTTAATATAATACACATCATCACAATCACATGTAATGCCGGCAAGTCTTGCCTTATATTCATCTTTTCCTATATCATTTATTGGCATAACAAGTATTGGCTCTCCAAGTGCGTACATTTCAGGTAACGCGATAAGTAAGGATCCATCAACAATATTCCATGGATATTTATCTGTGTTTTTTATACCAACTACTTTATAAATATTAACCGTAGAATCTTTCTGAGAAAATTTACCATTCTCAGAGATTATGTTTGGAACTTCTACATTATATCTATCACATACATTTTCGATGGTCTTAAAAATATATTTGGCAAATTCATAATAATCAAAGCCTTCATTTATTGGTAGCGGCATACCACCGCCGATATCAAAATTAACAACACTTTTATAAACTGCTTTGGCTTTTACATAATATTTGAATACTTTATTAAAATTCTCTTCAAATTTATCTTTTTCAAAATCAAAGCCTCTTTGATGAAAGTGAATAGTTGTCAATTTTAATGATGTGTTTTTCAAATCATTTAAAATATATTCTATTTCTTCTTCATTAAGACCAAATCTATCATTTTCTATAACATCATCTTCTTCATGATATAAAGATTTAATATGAATTCTTAAACCAACATTTAAAGTTGTGTTAGAAGATTTTAAATATTCATATTCATTGACTGAATCAATGATATTTATGATGTTATATCCTAAATTATTTATTTTAATGATTTCGTCTAAATATTCTTTTGGTTTATAGCCGTTAGGAACTAGATATTTATTTTTAAATTCAGGATGGTTTTTAAACATTTTGAAGCTCAATAACAAATCATAATATGAAGATGTTTCAAGACCATCAGCATGTTCGAATGCTTCTTCTATTTCTTCTTTACCATAATTTGCTTTATTAGCATTTAAATAAATAAAATTGCCTTTATAATTAAGTTCTTTTTTGGCTTTATCAAAATCAGCTTTCAATGAAGTGATATGTTCTTTAATAATGTCTAAGAATGTTATTTTAAGAGGGGTACCATATTTCTTAGCTAATTCTTTTAAATTAAAGCCATTATAATATAATTCATTATTTTTTATTTCTCTTAATGTTTTCATATTCTGCTTCCTAATTTTTGATAATAGTTCCACATTTTAAATTTATTGCATCATATGCGTTAAAAATATCAGTAATAATACCTGTGCCTTTTTCGTTTTGCTCGATGAAATCAATTAATGAAACAATCTTAGGCTTCATAGATCCTGCTTTAAATTCATTATTGGCTAAATAATTTTTGGCTTCTTCCTTAGTTATAATCCCTAAATCTTTTTCATCGGTTTTACCAAAATTAATTTTCGCATTTTTAACCGCAGTTAAAATAAGAAGCATATCCGCTTTTATATCGGATGCTAATTTTGATGATGCGTAATCTTTATCTATTACTGCGTCAACAGGAATATATTTATTATTCTCTTCATATATTGGAATTCCACCGCCTCCACAAGCAACAACTATAAAGCCATTGTCTGATAATTTTATTATTGCATCTTCTTCTATTATTTTTAAAGGCTTAGGCGAAGCAACTACTCTTCTATAGCCTCTATTAGCATCTTCTTTCATAACAAAAGGGGATTTTTTGGCTTCTTCTTCCGTATAAAATGAACCTATTGGCTTTGTAGGATTATCAAATGCTTCATCGTTTTTATCAACTAAAACATTTGTTAAAACAGATATAACATCTTTTTTTATGCCTTCTATTTTTAATTCATTTTTTATCGCGTTAACAAGATGAAAACCTATATATCCTTCACTCATCGCACCGCATTCGGCAAAAGGCATTTCATATACTTTATCATTAACTTTTTTCCCCTCATCAAAAGCAAGATTAATAAGTCCTACCTGAGGGCCATTGCCATGAGTAATTATACAGTTGTGTTCTTTAATTATCGGTAAAATATTTTTAGCAGTAATTTTAGCATTTTTTATTTGTTCTCCCGGAGTACTTCCTAAGGCATTTCCTCCTAAAGCAATGACAATTTTCATTCTTCTACCATCGTTGCGTAAATTACGGCTTTAATCGTGTGTAATCTATTTTCGGCCTCATCAAAAACCTTTGATGCTTTTCCTTCGAATACTTCCTCAGTTACTTCAAGACCATTAAGACCGAATTTATTATACACATCCATACCTACTGTAGTCTCAAGATTGTGAAATGATGGCAGGCAGTGAATGAATATCGCATCTTCTTTAGCTTTAGCCATAAGTTCTTTATTTACCTGGTAAGGCTTTAAAAGTTGGATTCTTTCTTCCCAAACATTTGGATCTTCACCCATAGATACCCAAACATCAGTAGAAATAACATCACAGTCCTTAACACCCTCATCGATATTTTCAGTCAACGTTATTTTCGCTCCAGTTTTTTTGGCAATTTCTTTACATTTAGAAATAAGATCATCACTAGGCCATAATTCTTTTGGCCCAACCATTCTAAAATCAATTCCCATTTTGGCAGATCCAACCATATATGAATTACCCATGTTGTATCTACCATCACCAAGGTATGCAAATTTTATACCATTAAGGTGCCCTTTTTCTTCTTCAATTGTCAAAAAATCAGCAAGTATTTGTGTAGGATGGAATTTTTCAGTAAGTCCATTCCACACTGGTACTTTCGAATATTTAGCTAGACATTCCACAGTTTCTTGTTTATAACCACGATATTCAATACCATCAAACATTCTGCCTAATACTCTTGCGGTATCCTTTATTGATTCTTTTTTACCCATCTGAGAACCAGATGAGCCAATATAAGTTGCGTTCATACCTAAATCGTAGGCGGCAACTTCAAAAGCACAGCGTGTCCTTGTTGAATCTTTTTCAAACAATAAAACGATATTTTTCCCTTTTAAAACTTGATGTGGAATACCTTCTTTTTTTTCTTTTTTCAATCTTTTAGCCAAATCTAAAAAATATTTTATTTCTTCAGGTGTAAAATCAAGTAATGTTAATAAATTTCTATTTTTTAAATTCATTTTTAATCCTCCCTAAAAACTGGCATTGACATACATCTAGGGCCACCACGACCACGAGATAATTCGCTTGATGATATCTTAATAACTTTAATTCCGTAAGATTCCAATATCTTATTAGTTATATCATTTCTTTCATATGCTATAACCACGCCAGGCTTAATTGATATACAGTTTGATCCATCACTCCACTGCTCTCTATCTGAATCAATTATATCATCTCCACCGCAAGGTATTAATGTTACCTTGGTATTGGCATAATTAGATAATATATCTTCTAACTTCCCGTCAAGCTTCTTTACTTTTAATTTACCATAATTATCAAGATCTCTTGTAACTTCATAAATTACGATATCACTATAAATTCCTTTATGAATAGTAAATTTATCATAATCTACCTGAGTGAATATTGTATCGAGGTGCATAAATGTCCTTTTTTTAGGAATGTGAAAAGCAAGTACTCTTTCATATTCAGTATTAAATTTATAAAATATGTTTTTTGAAAATAATTCTACTGCTTCCGGTGTTGTTCTTTCACTTATACCTACAAATAATGTTTTATTATCAAATACTAATATGTCTCCTCCCTCAATTGAGGGTAACATATTTCTTTCATAATATTTAATAGGTGTTTTATATGTTTTATGATACTTAAATATATAATCACCAAATATTGTTTCTCTTCTTCTGGTTGTAGAATACATTGAATTAATTAAAACACCGTCACCAAGCAAAACAAAAGGATCTCTTGTAAAATATAAATTTGGCATCGGATTAGTTACAAAAGGAGATTCATCAATATAATCAGTTAATGTCCTTTTCTTATAACTTGCTAAATCGGTCTTTTTAATCCCTGATATGCATTTATTAACCATATTTTTGGTATCTTTTATTGAAAGCAAATACTGTGTTAATACTTCTCTTAATGTCTGACTTACAATTTTAGCATCATCTAAAAAATCTTTAATAAATGCTTTTTTTATTTCAATATTATATAAACTTTCTTCTACTAAGTCAGTTAAATAAAGGACTTCTACTCCATTATTCCTAAATACATCTGCAAATTCCTGATGTTCCTTTTTCGCAAGTGGAAGCCAAGGAATATCATCGAATAATAGTTCACCAAGATAATCTGGAGTTAAGTTGTTAAGTTCATCTCCCGGCTCATGTAGAATTATCTTTTTTAATGTTTTTACTTCTGATTTTATATTAATACTACTCATTTTAAACCTCATTATTTAAAAACATTTAAATTTTAATATGTTACTGTTAATACTAAATAAAAGCCATCAATGCTTATATCCTGAATTTTAAACGCATCATAACCATTTTTTAGCGTATCAGCATCAACTGATATCCTAGCTAGGCTTTCTGGAATATCTAACAAAGTTGAACCTACCTGAAGTGCTGTTGTCTCAAAATTGATTGTTTTTTTGTCAGATGAAATAGCAATATCAAACGAAAGTGATATTGGAGCATATGTATTATTGATTGCGAAATTATTTGTAATCTTTTTATTGTTTTTATCTAAAATTTCAACATATGTATCTTGTGTTGTAATCTTAAATTCTTTATTTCCAATCTTAAATGTTGAATTGATATCTTGTAATTTTTCATCTATTTTATCTTTAATTAAATAAGTTAATTCATCTGATGTTAATCTAATTTCTTTTGTTGTATAAGCAGCAATATATTTGCTTGTTAATTCAGATGTTTTTAAATCTGTCGTGTTATTTTTAGATTTGAATATTTTTTTTGTATCAAAGCTAATAGTCATACCATTTTCTGATAATGTTATTGATGAAGATAATTTATTAAATATCATTGATAATATTTCATTATCCGTATTATTTATGATTGACATGTAATTCATCTTTAAATAAAAATCATCATTTTCTTTATAAATATCAAAATAATCATTTCCAATATTGCCTGATGAAAGTGCGCTATCGATTGCGCCTTGTACCATCCATTTGAAAAGTGGTAACACACCAAATTTATAAGTATCAAATTTGATAGTCATAGCAGTATTATCATATTCTAATTTACCGATTAATTTGACATAGAATGAATAAAACCCAAATAACTTCATTTCTATTTTCAAAGCTATATTTGTATCATCCACAGGCAACACTAGAATATTTCTTATTTTTAAAACTCCTAAATCCATTACATATCCATCATCGTTAACACCAAGTGATGAAGCAATTAATTTATTTATGCTGTAAAAACCTCCATTAGTATCACCTTTAATATCAAATGTTATTTTATTTTTATCTTTGTCATAATTTGCTGTTTTAATGCTATCTAGTGAATTATATAAATCATCTCCTAAAACCTTTTCAACATTATCATATGAATCAAGTTTCTGATTATCAAATGATGAATTATAATCATATCCTATAAAGCCTAATGCGGCAACTAATATTATGGCAATAATAAGAATAAATAAAATTAATTTTAAGAAAAACTTTAATATTTTCATTTTCTTTTCCTACTTCCTATTTATTGTTTATTAAATCACTTATTATGACTGATGAAATAACAAGTCCCATAGCGCTTGGAACAAAAGCTGTTGAACCAGGAATCTGTTTTTTTGTTGTTTCATCTTCTATCTTTTGGGGCTTAATTGCTTCTTCAGTTGAATAAACAACCTTTACATCTTTTATTCCTCTTTTTCTTAATTCATAACGCATAACTCTAGCAAGGGGACAGATGCTTGTTTTAGATATATCAGCAACCACTAATTTTGTAGGGTCCATCTTATTGCCAGCCCCCATAGCTGATATAACTTTAATCCCTTTTTTCTTTGCCTCTTCTATTATCAATATTTTAGCTGTTACTGTGTCTACCGCATCAACTATATAATCATATCCATCAAAATCTATTTCATCTTTAGTTTCTTTTAAATAAAATATCTTTTTGGTTATGACATTAGCATTAGGATTTATCGATAATATTCTTTCTTTCATAACATCAACTTTAAATCTGTCTAAAGTTTTTGTTGTAGCAATAATCTGTCTATTTAAATTAGTTATATTTACTTTATCATTATCAACAATTAAAAAATGAGATATTCCACTTCTTACAAGCCCTTCAGCCACATATCCGCCAACGCCGCCGACACCGAATATGGCAACCTTTTTTGATTTTAAGATTTCCATATTTTCTTTTCCTATTAATATTTCTGTTCTTGAAAATTCTTCATCTAAATTTGTCATATATGTAATTAAATCATTTAAGCGTTTTAAAATCAAGCGATATTTATTACTTTTTTTAAAACTTAATTATCTAATAATTAAGACCTCTATTTTAAAAAAAGTGGGGTAGCAATTGTTTTTATTCGTTTTTCTTAAATTAATACAATTTTTGATGGCTATTAAAATGTTGTGTTTAATAATTACTATAGTAATTATCAAAAATTGCCTATTAATTAAGCCTTGATTTAATAAATTTCTATTTACTAATTTCATAAAATTGATTATAATTGATGATTGAAATAGAGGAAAATGTTTATGGAAAAGAAATTTTATTTAACTACAGCTATAGCTTATGCATCAGCTAAACCACATATTGGAAATACTTATGAATTTATTTTAGGAGATGCCATAGTAAGATATAAAAAGAAAATGGGTTATAAGACATATTTTATGACCGGTACTGATGAGCACGGACAAAAGATTGAAAGAAAAGCACTTGAAGCAAATCTTACTCCAAAAAAGCATGTAGATAATATATCTAATACAATAAAACACATCGATGAGGTTATGGATGTCAAATATGATCACTTCATTAGAACAACTGATGATTACCATATGGCAGAAGTTCAAAAAGCGTTTAAACTGTTATATGATAAAGGCGATATTTACAAAGGAAAATATAGTGGTCTATACTGTGTTGCCTGTGAATCATATTTTACAGAAAAGGATTTAGTTGATGGATGTTGTCCTGATTGTGGAGGAAAAGTTGAGGAAGCAACTGAAGAAGCTTATTTTTTAAAGCTTACTCCTTACCAAGATAGATTAATAAAACATATAAAAGAAAATAAGGATTTCATCCAACCCGAATCAAGAAAAAATGAAATGTTAAACAATTTCCTTAAAGACCCTCTTCCTGATTTATGTGTATCAAGAACATCATATAAATGGGGTGTTCCGGTTTCTTTTGATAATGAACATGTAATTTATGTGTGGATTGATGCCTTACTTAATTATATTACAGGTATTGGCTATCATTTTGATAATGAACCTGATTCTTTATTCAAAGAATTCTGGCCTGCAGATATGCATTTAATTGGTAAAGACATCTTAAGATTCCATACAATTTACTGGCCAATTATCCTAATGGCATTAAATATACCCCTTCCAAAACAGGTGTTTGGTCATCCTTGGGTTTTAACTAACCACAATAAGATGAGTAAATCTAAAAATAATGTAATCTACGCAGATGATTTGGCAGAAATATTTGGTTCTGATGCTGTAAGATATTATTGTCTTCATGAAATACCATTCGCACAAGATGGTAATTTAACATATGAACTTGTCTGTGAAAGAACAAATACAGACTTGGCTAATACTTATGGTAATTTAGTATCTAGAACAATCGCAATGGCGCTTAAATATTTTGATGGTGAAGAAATATATTCTTCTTCAACTACAGAATTTGATGATGATTTAATAAATACATTTAATAATTCAAAAGATAATTACGTTAAATTGATGGATGAATATAAGGTTGCAGACGCAATAGAAAATGTAATCATCTTATTAAGAAGTGCTAATAAATATATTGACTTAACTACTCCTTGGGTTTTGGCAAAAGATGAAACAAAAAAAGAAGTTTTAAGAACCGTTTTATATAATTTATTAGAAGCAATAAGAATATCTACTATTCTTCTTGAAATTGCTATACCTAAGGCAGCAAATAAAGTATATGCTGCATTAGATATTAAAAATACTAATATTTTTGATTTAAATTTCAAAGATAAAAAATCATATAAACCTAAAAAGATAGATGTTTTATTTCAAAGACTTAATATCGATGATGTTATGAATAACATTCTTGAAAAAGAAAAAAATAATGAAATAAAAATGCAAGAACCAGTTGTAGAAAAGAAACCTGAGATTGGGATTGAGGATTTTGATAAACTTGATTTAGTAGTAGGAAAAATAATTGAAGCTAAAAAACATCCTAAGGCCGATAAATTATTAGTGTTTAAAGTTGATATAAAAACTGAAGTAAGACAAATAGTATCTGGTATAGCTAAATTTTATAAGCCAGAAGAATTAGTCGGCAAGAAAGTAATCGTTGTTAAAAATCTTAAGCCTATTAAACTTAGAGGCGAAGATTCTTATGGTATGTTATTATGTGCTTCAAAATCTGATGACAGCCTTTTGGAACTTATTGAAGTAAAAAATCTTGATGAGGGAGATATCATTAGCTAGATGAAAGCATTAGATGAAATAAAGGATGGGAGTTCTAAAAGAAATATCATCTTAAGAGAAACATTCAGGATATTAGTTGTTATAGTCTCTGCTTCAATCTATTCCTTAGCAGTTGAAATATTTCTTGAACCTGCAAAATTGGTATCTATCGGCTTAACATCAGTTGGTCAGGTATTCGCTCAGATTATATCTATTAATTTAGAAGGTGCCCCAGAATTCTTTAAATCCCCGGGCTTTTATGTACTAATTTTAAATATTCCAATTTTAATAATAGGTTTTAAAATGTTATCACCAAAATTTGTAATTTACACAGCCTTATCTATCGCAATACAGACTGTACTTATGTCTGGTATTATCGATGGAGAAGCAATATTAAATCATTTCAATATTACAAATTTCACTGATAATGGTACAAGATTATTTTTATCTATCATTGCTGGTTTGGCAACAGGTGTTGCCATAGGTATTGCCTTAAGATATGGTACTTCTACTGGCGGTGTTGATGTAATAGCCCAGATTGTAAATTTTAAAAAAGGTATATCAATTGGTATATTTGGCATGATAATAAATGTAATTTTAGCTATTGTCAATGGTATAGTTATCAACGATATGATATCTGCATTATTCACATTTATATTTATCATAATCAATAGTCTTGTTGTTGACAAAGTTCATACATCATACAATTTCGTAAGAATTGATGTAATAACCAAAAACAAGGAAGTTGTATCTAAGGCCTTAATTGAAGGCATCAATAGAGGCTGCACATCTTTGGATGTTGAGGGTGCATATACTCATGAAATCAAATATGATGTATTTATGGTAATTTCATCATATGAAGTAGATAAAGCCAAAAGAATTATTTATGAAAATGATTCAGAGGCTTTTGTCACTGTTACACCAGTAAAGAGAATCTTCGGCAGATTCTTCAAGCATACAATAGCTTAAAAAAAATAAAAAAAATAGTTGCAAAAAATCTATGCTGTGATATAATAAGTAAGCATGGATTTTCCGGGAAGTAGCTCAGCTTGGTAGAGCGCTTGGCTTGGGACCAAGATGTCGCAGGTTCAAATCCTGTCTTCCCGACCATTTATGCAGGTGTAGTTCAATGGTAGAACTCCAGCCTTCCAAGCTGATCACGTGGGTTCGATTCCCATCACCTGCTCCAAGATAATAAAGTAGACATTTTGTATCAGTTTACAGTACACGTCAAAATTTAACACGTATGATAAAAATAAAAAGATAATCAAATGATTATCTTTTATTTTCGTCATTTTCCGTCAGTGAGATTTCAACACTTCTTAAATTTTTCTTTTATTTTTTTACTATAAGGGTATGGGTTAAAAATATCAATCACTTTATTAACCGTTTATTCTTATTTTATTAACTCGTCAAGATAATTAAATGCTTAAAAGTGTGTATCAAATGTGATACAATATTTTTGGAGATATAAATTATATAATTAATATGTCTTATGCTGTATCTTTATTTTTAAATCAAGTAATACTTAAAATGGCTTCCCTTTTAATGTGAAATTGCCAAAAGTTAATGAAACTGAATTAGAATCTTTAGCTAAAATAATAGAATCAACAGGCGGAAAAGGTAAAGTCGATGAAAAAAATCAAAAGATTATTCACTTATATGCGATAGGTGATATAGATTATGAAACTGCAGTTTTTGCTATTAAAAGGAACTTTATGTTATTATGAAAGATCCATACGTATATGATGGTTCTAATGTACTAATCAATTTAGCAAATATTAAGGAACAAGATAAACTAGATGATTATGAAACGACTTTATCTCGTATTGCAATCGTAGAATTATTGAAAAATCCTATTGATATAACTTTAACAAAAGATATATTTGAAATTCATAAAAGATTGTTTAAAGAAGTATATTCTTGGGCGGGAAAGCCTAGAACAATAAACATTTATAAAACAGAACCTGTTCTTGGAGGCTTATCTGTCAATTATTCTGAACATAATCAAATTATGAAAGATTTAAATAAAATTCAGAATGATATTGATTCATTTGATTTGGTAAATAGCAAAAAGAAAGAGGTTTTATCAAAGCTAGTTAGAATAATCTCCAATATATGGCAGGTACATGCTTTTAGAGAAGATAATACAAGAACGAAATTGCTAATCCAGAAGACATGTTGATGTATTATTCAAAAAAAGATATTGAAAAATATGGTGTTTTAGGAATAAAACTTATAAAAATAGGTGGCAAACGTTTTGTATTAAAATAAAGAAATCTTAACAACATCCCCTATA
>CAKZZJ010000149.1 GCA_937885165.1 uncultured Caryophanales bacterium | reverse complement strand
CTAAGCGATAAATTTCTACCTCCAATAAATACTGCATTAGCACCATATTATATGGTGCTAATGCAGTATTTATTGGAGGTAGAAATTTATCGCTTAGATCAAGAGCTTCTAATTTCACTTTAGAAGATATTAAAGAGGCGTGTGAATTTGCCCACAAATATAACGCAAAAGTACATGTAACATGCAATATAGTTATGCATAATATCGATCTAGATAATGTATTAGAATATCTAAAGGCACTTGATGATGCGAAGGTTGATGCTGTAATTTCATCATCTATTTACATCATAAAATTAGTGAAAAAATATACTAAAATGGAAGCACATGCATCAACACAATTATCTATATCGAATATTGATGCTGTAAAGCTATTTGAAAAAATAGGTGCTGATAGAGTAGTACTTGCAAGAGAATTAACTCTTGATGAAATAGAAAAAATAAGAAGAGAAACCAAAATCAAACTTGAAGTATTCATCCATGGTGGTATGTGTGCATCATCAAGTGGAAGATGTATGTTATCAAATAATACATCAAATAGAGATGCCAATAGAGGAGGCTGTGCCCATAGCTGTAGATGGAATTATAATTTATATGATAATGGGAAAAAAATAAATCCTGATGATTCTTATTTTTCATTATCATCAAAAGATTTATGTGCAGTTAACGCTATCCCTAGGCTTATTAATTTAGGTGTCAATTCATTTAAGATAGAAGGAAGAATGAAATCTCTTCACTATATCGCAACTATCACAAATAGCTACAAGAAATTAATTGATGATTATTACAAAAATAATAAAATTGAATCCTTTAAAGAATATCAAGATATGATAAATAAAGCTGAAAACAGACTTACTTCAACAGGCTTTTTATTTCATGAGCCAGAAGAATCTGAACAATTATTTGATGATTATAATTCTCCAACAAAAGAATTTGTTGGCATAATTAAAGGTTATGATAAAGATAAACATCTTATTCATATTGAGCAAAGAAATTATTTTTTGCCAAATTCTATATTAGAAGTATTTACACCTGATAAGTCATATAAAATAAAAGTAGGAAATATCTATGATAAAGATGGTAATCTACTTGATGCAGCAAGGCATCCTAAACAGGATATCTTTATTGAAGGTGAAGAAATACCTCTTTATAGTTTATTAAGGTTGACATAGATGAAAAAAGAATATAATGGTGTAATTTTTAATATTGATTACATAATAAAAAAAGAAAATAAAAGATCATATATTAGTTTTAAAACTCCTACAGATGTATTGTTTAAATTAAACATAAAAATGTCTGATAAAGCATTTGAGAAGTTGGTTGATGATAATATTTTATTCATTTATAATACTCATTTAAAACTAAAGAAAAAAATGAATGATTTTAAAACTAAAGATGATGAAATTCATCTCTTAGGTAAGTTATATAAACTCGTTTTAATTAAAGCAAATGAAAATCAGATATTTCAGGATGATAAGAATATTTATGTAAAATATCAAAGTGAATATTTTATCTCATCACAAATTAAAAGTTTATATAATGAATATTTACAAAATATTGTAAAAAACAATATAGATGTTATAAAAGAAAGATTTAAAATTGAATTTGATATTAAATTTGAATATAAAGCTGTAAAAACATATTTTGGCGAATGCTTTATAAAAGAACACAAGATAGTTTTAGCAAGTTTTTTAGCTAAGTATGAATATAAATACATATTAAGTGTAATCTATCATGAAATGACTCATTTTTTTGTTAGAGGACATCAAGAAGATTTTTATGATAAGGTTGAAGAAGTATTTCCGGGATATAAAGAATGCCTGAAGGAATTAAGAAAAATTAGATATCAAGATAAATATTAAAAAAGATAGAAATTAATTTTAAATGTGATATAATTATAAAAGTAAAAAAAGGAGAATTAATATGGCAGAAGTTAAACAAATAGATATTACTAGAACTGGTAAACAGGAATTAGAAGAAGAATTAGCAAAAAGAAAAAATGAGATAAGAACTAAGATTGTTACTGCAATTAGAGAAGCAAGAGAACAAGGTGACTTATCTGAAAATGCTGATTACAAGAGTGCAAGGGAAGAACAGTCAGCTAATGAATCAAGAATTCAGGAAATTGAACACATCCTAAAATATGCCCATATAGTAGATGTAATCTATGTAAAAGTAAGATATACAGATCTAAAAAAGGATGTAGAATATGAAATATGTGGTTCTGAATCTGATCCATTTAGAAATAAGATTTCAAATGATTCACCTTTAGCTAAAGCAATTGCCGGTCATAAAAAAGGTGATAAATTCATTATGACTACAGAATCTGGTAAAGATATAAGATTAGAATTATTATCAATTAAATAAAAAAATATAAATTTTTTACTTTACTGATTTTTCAAAAAATGGCTTAAAACAACAACTTTATTTTATTGCATTTTGCGAAAAATTCAGTATAATGTAATTATAAATATTTGTTTTGGAGGAAAAAAATGAATAAAGTTGAATTAGTAGCTTTAGTTGCAGACAGACTAGGCATAACTAAAAAAATGGCTGAAGAAGCTTATGACATTGCAGTAGAGGCAATAAAACAAGAACTAGCTGATGGTGAAAAAGTAAATCTTACAGGTCTTGGTACTTTTGAAGTACGCAATAGAGTTGCAAGAAATGGTAGAAATCCAAGAACTGGCGAAGATATCGTTGTTCCAGCTCAAAAAACTCCAGCCTTTAGAGCAGGAAAAGCATTAAAGGACGCAGTAAAATAATAGAGCTTTTGCTCTATTTTTTTATAAATATTTAATATGAACGCTTTTGATGCGATTTATTGTAATAACGTCGATGCTCTAAGAGAATATCTTCAGACAGGCGACGTTAATATTAAAAATGAACGTGGAATGACCCTGCTTCACTATGCTATTGTTTTTAATAATCAAGAAATTTTTGACCTCCTACTAGAAAATTTTATAAATGTTAATATGAAAGATAATTATGGTGATACTCCAATAATGTATTGTATCACTAATAATCGTATGGGTTTTTTAAAAACTCTACTTTCTCATAATGCCGATTTAAAAGTAAAAAATAATGATGGACAATCTGCCTTATTTAGAGCTTGCTCTTTAGGAAGAGAAGAAATGGTATATTTACTACTTGAATCAATAAATTACAATCTTTATGAAAGAGACACTAAAAAAGAGACTGTATTTATGGCATTAGTAAGAAGTAGAAACTTAAAATTACTTGAGCGAC
>CAKZZJ010000148.1 GCA_937885165.1 uncultured Caryophanales bacterium | reverse complement strand
AAGCCACTATGTATTTAAAATTTCAACAGCATTAGTTAAATAATCATAATTATTTGCTAACTCTTGCAATCGCTGTAGTATCTGGTGCTGCTTATGGTATAGGCCTTGGTGAAAATGCCCGTGCCTTCTTAATATCAAGAGCCTTAAAAGAATTTGTTCTTATAATAACATCTTTAGGTGGTAATTTAGAAACTGTATATGGACTTTCAGGCCTAGGTGATTTAATTGTTACTGCATCATCATTTAATTCAAGAAATTTTAAATGTGGTATCAATATCGGCCATGGTATGGCGCTTGATGAAGCAATTAGAACTGTCGGTCAATCAGTTGAAGGCGTAAGAGCGATTGAAGCATCATACCTTATTGGAAAAAAATATAATCTTGATTTACCGATAATAAATATCGCTTATGATATCATTAATAAAAAATATTCTGTTAATGATGCTATATCAAAAATATTATCAAGAGAATTAAAGAATGAAAAATATTGGTAAAATAAAAAAGTTCATTTAACTGAACTTTTTTATTTTGTATCATTAAAATAATTGGCAATTAGTGTTGAGAAGAAGAATAATAATGCTTCATCTTCAGGCTGCCATAATCTGTTGATTCTTGATTCCGCCATTATGAGATATCCGTAAATATTATGACGCTTTTTTATTGTTTGTATCAATAATGACTGAATATTTAAATGCTTTAGTTGTAAATAAACATCTTTATCGATTTCTTTTAATTTTAATGTTGCATTAGTACTATAAAGATTTCTACTTGCCATAATTTGTGATAAATTAATTTTTCCATAATTTATAGACGTTTCAAGATCTATTAAATCATTATTTTTATTTACATATAAAATTGTTGAAAATTTTTTTTCTGATTTTAAATATATTACTGAATTTCTAAATTTATTTAATTCAGATGTGGCATTTTCAAATTTATTATTAAGATTATAAAAAATTGTATATAAATCAGAAGAAATCATTTTCTTAACATCTATATCTTTATGTTTATCTTCAACATAAATAATAAAGCAGTTTCTACCTTTGAATTTGCCTCTATAGAGTGTTTTATCAGCTTTCGCAAATAAATCATCATAATTTTTTCCATCATATGGATATGTAGCACAGCCGGTAGTAGCGGTCATGAATATATTAATTCCACCGACCAAAAGATTTCTTCTTAATACTTTAGAGCGATAAAAATCCTCAAAGAATTTATGAATTGCGTCATATGATACTTCCTTTTGATAAGTAAAAATGAATTCATCTCCACCATATCTAGCAACAATACCATCATCACCCATATATTTGCGTAGTGTTTCTGAAATGTCAATTAAAACTAAGTCACCTATATGATGACCATAATTATCATTGACCATTTTAAAATTATCAAGGTCTATTATACATAAAGCGAATTCTTGGTTCTTTTTGATTAATTCTTCAACGTAGCCTGAAAAAACATTCCTTGTAATGAGACCTGTCAAAGGATCTAAAATATTTTCTATAGCAGTATTTTTTAAAATTTCAGCAAAATATTCATTTTTTTCTAAATCTTGAACACTATACATAAAAAACACCTTTAAAACGCTTTCATCAATTTTATTTTAATATATATCAAGTTTTTTTTCAAGAAAAAAGAAATAGATTATTCTATTTCTCTTTTAAAATATCCTTTTGTCTCTTTAGAGCCATCAAATAACCTTGTTTCTTTTTCAAGATTATTTAATTTATCCTGAAATCTAGCGATTATTGATTTTGCTTCTTCATAATTTTCATCTTCTAAATTAATCCTTAATCTTTTAGAATAACTTGATATATCTTTTAATTCATCTATTAAATCAAGAGGTCTTGAATTTAAGATATAGGTAGTGCAGTTTTCATGCAGCAAAGGGAATTTGTCAAATTTATCTTTGATATAATATTTATGCTCATTACAAGTACCACATTTATTATATCTTTTTAAAGGGCAATATTTTAATTTCATTAGTTCATATTTGCCGTATACTACATATTCAATATTGGGATTATTCCCATATTTTTTATAGCCGTTATAAATATTTTTTAATTCATTAAACGATGTCTCAACTGATAATGTTACATATTTAGCTCCTAAATTATGTAAATCATATAGAGCTTTTGAATTAATTACATTTAAAGTATAATCAGCAATTAATTCTTTATAATTTTTATTTAGGAATCCGCCATAAGATTTTATAAGACAAAAATCATCAATATGATTTAAGTTATCTTTTCCTACATAATTTATAACATCATTATAGTATGCATATTTAATTCCTGCATCTTTTGCAGCTCTATACTGTTCTATATTTTTACATGATACTGTAATAAGAGGCTTTTCATCTTCATAATTAAGGAATTTAATTCCATCATTTCTTAATATTTCTCTTTTTTCTTTTATAAATTCATAAATATTATTTATCAATTCCTGTCTTAATTTATTTATCACTCCTAATGGTATAAATAAATTATCATCTAAATTATAATTTATGTTATTAAGATAAAAAGAAGTATCATTCAATCTTGATAATTTATCTTTTAAAACATCTACACTTATAGCACTTGAAATAGATTTTTGTAAAACGACATCTGATTTAACAGAAAAATAACGATTTTTATATTTTGTTAATATTTTAAGTGGTTCATTTTCTTTACCAAATATTTCTAAATCAAGAGGATATTTATAAGTGTTATCTATTGATACAACATTATTTTCATCCTTCATCCTATATATTTTGGTTTTAGCATCAAATTTTTTAAATAAATTAAGATAACTTATACCACTTGTTTTATTAACTTTTTTAAATTTATCATTATAAATTTCATCGATATTAAAATAATATGGAGTCTCAGAATCAATTTTAATTCTATCGCCTATTTTTATTTCAATATTAAATTTTACTTTAGTAAGGTTTTTTTCTTTATTTAATATATAGCCTACTAATTCACCTTCATTAGTCCTTTTATTAATATCTACTATATAGCCATTATCTTCATTAAATAAGAAGCCTCTTGTATATGGTCTATGAAATATTTTATCAAGGGAATTTGAATCAATTTCTTTGCCATCAATTATATTTCTATAAAACTTAGTTAATGTTGATACATAAAATGGATCTTTCATTCTTCCTTCAATTTTAAATGAATCAATTTTTAAATCGATTAATTGTTTTAAACTAGAAGAAGAATTTAAATCCTTCATTGATAATAAATTTGCATAATTTTCTATTTTTACATTATCTTCATAAAGTTCATATTCGCGTCTGCAGTTTTGGCTGCATCTGCCTCTATTTCCGCTTCTTAATGATAATAAAGAGGAAAATAGGCAACCACCTGAATAAGATACACATAAAGCGATAACACATCTTGTAGCACCTAATTTTTCAAAAAATAAAGCATCATTTAAATATTTTACGCCACTTTGAGTTGAGATATGAACTTCCATTTTAGGAAGGCTTTTAATGATATATGTAATTAATGCCATATCAGTTACAATTATTCCATCTACATCTATCAGATATAAATCATCAAGTAATTTATATGCATCTTCAAGTTCATTTTCTTTTATTATTGTATTTACTGTGACATAGATTTTTTTATCAATAGTATGAGCTAAAATAACTAGTTCTTTAACTTCATCAAGACTTAGATTTACTGCATAGGCACGGGCACTGAATTTCTTTACACCGAAATAAGCGGCAGCAGCCTTATTATATGGATCCTCAGGATCCTTAAACCCGAGTCCGAAGCAGCACCAGGTATCAATTGATCTGTCTCCTGCCAGGAAAGAGTATATCGGAGGCACTTCAATGAACGGTATAGTGAGGTTCTTTTGTCTCCCTTCTGACTTAAGAAGCCTTAGCTCATCCTCTATCTGACCGTATTGGTCAGCATCCACTATAAGGCTTGAAGTCATATTTATGAGAAGGTAAAGGGCTGATACGAGCATAACCCTCTTAAACCATGCGCTGTTATAGGGATATATATGGGTTCCGGTTTCATTAAGGGCGTAGAGCGCTGCGGCAAGAAGGTATAAAACGGATGCATAGGTGGAGCGGAGCGGATACTGTGGGGACAGCAGCATTACAGAAGGGATGGCGAATGATGCCGCTTCAAGGGCAGC
>CAKZZJ010000147.1 GCA_937885165.1 uncultured Caryophanales bacterium | reverse complement strand
ACTAACACTACCTTCACAAGATGCTTCTTTATCCTTTAAATAATCAAGTAAATCTGCTGCATAAGTTGATGAAATCTGGTTTCCAACAAATATTACTTCTACACCATTATGAGAAAAATAGCCTTTTAACATCTCAATAGCTGATTTAGCACCAAGATATGATCCACCGATACCGATAGCTAGTAATACATCAGACTGATCCTGAATTTTTCTTGCAGCTTCTTTAATTCTCTTGAATTCCTCTTTGTCATAATTAAGTGGTAAATCAAGCCAGCCTAGGAAGTCATTACCCGGGCCGTTTTTACTTCTTAAGAGTTTGTGGGCCAAAACTACTTCCTTCTTTACTTCCTCATAGACTTTTTCATCATAAAATTTTTTAGTCTGTGATACATCAAGTGATAATACGTCTTTCATTTAATTCCCTCCATTTTCAATTAAATTTATTTTTGTATTATAATTATTTTTAATGTATTGCTAGTGCGATAAACGCTCCGCCAATTCCACCTGCAAGTCCGACAATAATACCGCCGAATACTTCTCTTGCTCTATGGCCTAACATTTCTTTTAATTTACCTCTTTTGCCATAACCTAGTTCAGCTTTTTCTTCTTCAGTTAAATGTTCAGCTATTCTATTTAAAATGGTTGCGTGCCTTGATGCTTCAAGTCTTACTCCCGTTGCGTCATGAATAATAATTACTGAAAATACCACAGCTACCGCAAAACTCCAGTCCAAAGTACCATCGATCTGAAGTTGTAAAATTAGAAGTGCCGCATCAAGTGATATACAAAAAGCTGTATGTGATGATGGAAAACCACCAGTTGATGCTAAAATAAACCATTTTGCTTTTTTCTCTTTAATCGATGTAATTATGAATTTTATTATCTGACATAATAACATGGTAGAAACACTTATAATTAGAACCTCAATTGTTCTTGATGAAATTATTTTTCTTAACTGGTCAGTTACTTCATTTAAAAATAACATATAGCAACCTCCTGTACTACAAGATGTTTTGTACCTCTACAACCTCAGGGACATATTCTAAAAGCAATTGCTCAATACCTTCTTTTAAGGTAAAATCAATCGCTCCACAGCCCACACAAGCACCAAGTAATCTTACATAGACTATTCCGTCTTTAAAATCAACAAACTCCAAATCTCCGCCCTCACTCATTAAGTAAGGTCTGATTTTTTCTAATACTTTAATTATATCCTCAACGATTTTCTCTTTTTTTCGCATGATGATTATCCCTATTTTTCTTGTTTTTATTTTTTTCTTTTAATGATGGGTCAAAATCAGGGCTAGCAGATACATAAGTCTGCATTTCTACTTCTGGTTCAACTTTTTTATTTTCTTTATAATTATTCCCTGCTTCAATTAAATCCTTAGGAAGTGTACCAATAGATATAGAATTAATCTTTTCCATATCGATATTAAATCTTGGTTTTTGTTTTTCACTTGTTTCTAAAATAAGTGATTCTTTATCGAAATTTTCTTTTTCCATATTGTGGATATTTACTCTTTCTTCTTCCTTATATTCTTTATGAGTTCTTACATATTTTTGAAATTCTTCATAAGAATGAACTTTTTTCAGGACATAAAAAGGACAACCAAAAGCACATGAATGATCTAAATAATCATTGATTTTATTATCATCATCAAAGCCTTTTAATCTTAATATTGATGATGATAAATCACCAACAATAAGCGGATATTTATTGAAATATTCTTCTAAATATTTTTCTATGAACTTTTCTAAATCAAAGGCATCTCTGTAATTTCTTACTAGTACAAACTGGCCTTTAACACATTTAATGTAATCCATATTTCACCTATTTTATAAAATCATTTTCATCTAGATAATTATAAAAATCTCTTAATCCTAATTTAATATCTTCAAATGTTTTTTCAAAATCACCTGTATACCAAGGATCAGCTATATCTCTATCTAAATTACTATAAGATAATAGCGGATGAATCTTATAAGAATATTTATTTCCTAATAATCTTATGATGTTATTATAATTATATTTGTCCATTATAATTATGTAATCATAATATTCATACATTTTATAATCTATCTGGATAGCTCTTTTTTTACTATAATCTATATCAAAATTATCAAGTATTCTTCTTGTACCATAATGTATAGGATTGCCTATTTCCTCAGTTGAGGTTGCAGCACTTGCAATTTCAAAATATTTATCTTTTTTCTTTTCTTTTACATAATATTTAAATAAATATTCTGCCATCGGACTACGGCATATATTCCCATGACATATGAACAATACTTTAACCAAAACTATGACCTCTCATCGCTTACTAATACTACCGCTTCTGCTGCGATTGCTTCTCCTCTACCGATAAAACTCATACGCTCATATGTAGTCGCCTTAACTGATACTTTTTCTATATCAATATCTAATATTTTTGCAATAGATTTTCTTATATCATATCTATGAGGAGAAATCTTAATAAATTCAGAATAAATAGTCAAATCTATATTATTTATATGATATCCCAAATTTAAGACTTTATCATAACATTCTTTCAAAATAATTTTAGATGACATACCTAATGTTTTATCACTATTATCAGGATAAAATGTGCCTAAATCACCTAAGGCAAGACTTCCTAAGAGTGCCTCCGCAACAGCATGTAACACTACATCAGCATCACTATGGCCAAGTAAACCTAATTCTGATTCTATTTTTACGCCACCTAAGATTAAATCTCTATCCTTAACTAATTTATGAGTATCCCAAGCATGACCGATTCTAATCATTTTTCTTCACCAATACTTTCGCAAGTTCATAATCAAATTCAGTAGTTATTTTAAAATTCTCAGGATTACTTTTTACTAAATTGATTTTAACTTCTTTATGATATTCTTCTATCAAGGAAATATCATCAGTAAATGATTTATTATCTTTGAATGCTTTATCGTAAGAATCAATTAAAATATCCTTTTTTGCACACTGAGGAGTTAGAGCTCTGATAATTTTATTTCTGTCTAAAGTAATTATTTTATCATTATCTATTTCTTTAAGTGTATCTACTGATTCAAGATATGTTAAATAAGCTTCATTCTTATTTAGATTATTTAAAATATTTATTATTACTTCTTTAGATAATAGTGGCCTTGCCGCATCATGGATAAATACATAATCACCTTTGGCAATTTTTAAACCATTATAGACACTTTCACTTCTGGTTTTGCCGCCATAAGTATAAATAATTCCATCTTCTTTTATTATTTCATCATCCTTATTTATCACACAGATGATTTCAAAATCAAATTCTTTAAATAAATTAATAGAATATTCATAAATTGGTTTATCACCTAAAGGCAACAATATTTTATTGATGTTTTTATTCATTCTTTGGCCTTTACCAGCCATTACTAGGACAAGTGAATTCATAATACCTTCTAATCAGTCAAAATAATATCTAATTTTATATCCCAAAAATCTTCATCAAATGCTAAAATTAATTCTTTATAATTAACTCCTACTTTAATTCCTTTATAATCTT
>CAKZZJ010000146.1 GCA_937885165.1 uncultured Caryophanales bacterium | reverse complement strand
CCAAAAGATCTGGGTTAATTGATGGAATTTTGTGCAAAGCATCTTTTGCGGATAGTACCATGAAAATCATGTCATCACGATATTTTTCATCAAACTGTATGATTCTAAATTCGGGGAGTGAAGAAGTTTTGCCTGTAAAGAATATACCAACATGGACTTCTAATAATTCCGCTAGAAGGGCAAGGGATTCCCCGGATATATCATTAACGCCGGTTTCGATTTTGGTTAGGCCGGTCCTATCCTTAAAACCCATCTTTTTCGATAGCGCTTCCTGAGACAATCCTTTTTCTTTTCTTATTTCCCTAATTGTTGCTCCGATTTCTTTTTTTGTTTTATTCATATCTAAACCCTGCTTTTCAAAACATTGATAATGTCTTCATCTTTAATCAAAGATATTTGACTAAATCTCCTCCCTAAATAATTGACTGACGAACCTAAATGGTAAAAATAATCATCATCAATAATCAAATATCTATCGTGATAGTTATTATCAGTGGTGACAATAATGTTTCCATATTCTTGTTTAAAGGCATTGATATCAATCTTTGATAATTTTGCTTTTGATGAAGTAATTATTTTCAAGTTCACGTTATATTCTTTGCCTTTGAGGGCATTAAGAGTGTTGATATCACAATAGGGATCAATCAATATGATAGAAGAGGTAGCTTTACTGATGATGTCATTGATAATGGCAAGAGCATCGAAAATGCGATTTTCGAAAATAATCTGGTCTTTGAAGAAATAATTCTGGTCTTTCTCTAATTGTGATAAGCGTGAATCAACATTTTCAACTTTGTTAACTAGGTTCAGATAGTTTTCTTCAGTAATAGTCGCTCTATTTTCATTTATCACATAACCCTTAAGCAAATATTCTTTCAAAACACTGGTGGCCCATTTTCTGAAGATGATGCCATTATTTGATTTCACTCTATAACCAACGGAAATAATAACATCAAGGTTATATAGGTTAGTTTCATATAGGCGTTCTCTACTTTTTACCATGTGTGCATTTTTTGCACATGTACTTTTTTCATCAAGTTCGCCCTCCTTATAAATGTTTTTAATGTGACGAGAAATAACACTTCTATCTCTATTGAAAAGTTGAGACATGTCTTCTTTGGATAGCCACACGGTCTCTTCTAATGGAGAAACGCTGACATCTAGTGTCAAATCATCTTGCTGGAACTTAACTATTTCATATTTGGTGTCCATTTTTATTCTCCTTTCCTTTGATGTATTCACAGTGATATTTTATCACATGTGATTATTTATCTTAACACCTCAAATTATAGTTTAATACAATCCATTGAGGTGATATTGAGCAAACAAAAAATTCAATTCGCGGCATATATTAGTATTTAAGTGCCTTACTATTTCTTTTCTTCAAAAAATCCGTTTTGTAGAGCATCTGGACTGCTTTGTAGAAATGGCGTTTTTGATTTTTGCTACAATTTAGTCCTATTTGAACATCATATTAGCGAAAATTCCCCTTTATTCTTTATAAAATAAAGAAAAAGGACTGACAACAACGTATCAATCCTATTGTTTCAATATGGAGCCACAGAACGGAATCGAACCGTCATCATATGCATGGCAAGCATATGTACTAACCGTTGTACTACTGCGGCACTTTTTTAGAGCATTGATATTATAGCAAAATCTCTATACCGTGTCAATCATTAATTTTTTGTTTTTTAAATAAAAAAGACTAGCATTGTTAGGAGGCTAGCCTTTCTCATTGGGATAAAATAAAATATAGGGGATAGAGTGTCTCGCACTCTACTCATATATTCTATTATATCAACATTGACAAAACAAGGACAAAATCAAAAAAATTATTCATTAACATGTTCCCATGCGGCATTTACCAATAATTTTATATGATCATCGTCCAAAGAATAATAAACTTCTTTACCTTCTTTGCGATATTTTACTAGTCTTGCAGCTCTAAGTAGTGCTAGTTGATGGGATACTGCACTCTTGCTCATAGATATTTTTTCGGAGATGGAATTTACATTTTGTTCACCATCACCAATAGTAAGAATTATTTTTATTCTTGTATTATCAGCTAATATTTTAAAGAAATTAGCCATATCTCTTATATATTTTAAATTTTCTTCTAAATCAATATTATTTATCATTTTCAGCCTCGATTATAAATGAAACTCCAATATTTTCGTTTTTAGCTTTTAAGTTATAATTGAAAAAAGATACAGTCTTCTGAACAATAGACATGCCTAAACCGAACTGACCAGATGAACCCTTTTCATATGGTTTGAATAAATCTTTAATAAATTTTTCTTCTAGAGGATCACCATCATTATATATAACGAGTTTATCTTTTTTTAAGAGTATCTTTATTTCTGATTTAGCATATCTTTTAGCATTATCTATTATATTTTCAACTACAGTATACCAATTTTCTTTATAGCCTTTAAAGAAGACATCATCTTCTTTTGTAACTTCAACATTCAATTCACTTAACTGATATTTGTAATTAACAAGAATATCAGATATTATTTCTCCCATATCTACATCTTCAAAATCTCTATCTTTTGAAAGATATTCTAACGAATTATATTGTAATAATTTAGTTACTTTATTTTTTAATATATCAGCTTGTTCTACTATTTTTTTTGCAGCAAGCTTTGGCTCTTCTACTTCATCATCAATTGCTTCTGCATAATTCTTTATAACAGCGATTGGTGTTTTAAAATCATGACTAAGATTTTGAAGCATTTCTTGTTTGATTTTATCATTGTGAAGTATTTCTTCTTTCATATGTTCAACACTTCTTGATAATTCAGATACTTCATCAAGACCATTATCATCGATTTTAGAACTCTGATTTTCATTTGTTAAATCAAGAACATATCTCTGAATATTTTTTAATCGTCTAGTTATACTGTTAATCCATAGGAATAATACAATTAAAGTAACAATCATTATAACAAAGAATATCAAATTTATTCTTGCAACTAAAGATATGAAAAATGGATTTGAAGTAGTCTCATTTGTGAAAACAAGGGTAAATGTATGCATATTATCTTCTGTTTTATATGCATAATATATGGTATAGTTTTTATTTTCATATGTGCTTCTTACAATGAAAGAATTAAAATCATCTGAATATTTTTCTCTTTGTGAATATACATCCTTTAAAATACCTTCAACATCTTCTTCTTTATAGATATTAAGTGGATCATATATATCCATATTTCTATCAGTTTTTACTATATATGATACATCAATCTTGAATTTAGTCATCTGTTCATCTGAGTCTTCATCCAAAAGTATTGCATAAGATGATAATGTACTATATGTCTCATCTCTCACAATACGTTTTATAACAGATAATGATGTTAAAGAAAACGCCACTGATGATAGTAAAAAAATTATAACCAGAATGATAATAATCTGTGTGGATAAGCTTAGTTTTTTCATTATGCTAATAATCTATAGCCATAACCATAAATTGTTTCAATTGATAGTTCCGGCATCTTTTGCCTTAATCTTCTCATTAGATCATCTACAACTCTATCAGAACCAAAATAATCAATACCCCAGATATTATTCAGTATTTGATCTCTTGAGAAGGCTTTGTTTTTATTTTTTATCAGAAAATATAATAAATCATATTCTTTACTGGTTAAATTTATATTTTCATTGTTAAATGTAACGATTCTTTTATCGAAATCTATCAAATAGCCATTATACAATTCATCATTTTTGATTTTTGTTTCATTGTAATTGTAGCTTCTGTTTAATAGATTTGTTACTCTTAATACTAATTCCCTTAATGAATATGGTTTAGCTAAATAATCGTCACTGCCTAATTCAAGTCCCATTATTTTATCTATATCTTGGTCACGTGCAGAAGTGAAAATTATAGGCATTTGGGGATTGTATTTTTTTATTTCTTTTATTAAATCATAGCCATTAATTTCACCTGGAAGCATTATATCAAGTATCCATAGATGATAATCAGCTTTGGCATCTTTAATTGCATCCTCACCAGTTTTGTATACTTCAACCTGATGGTTTTCTTTTGTTAAGTATTTTTTTACAATTGAAGCTAAGTTAGCTTCATCCTCTACTAAAGCAATCTTATACATAAAAGTGCCCTCCTTCATAAATTATACTCCAAATAACGATAAAGAACAACACAATGGTTGTTCTTTATTTTTCTTGGGAGAGTTATAATTGTTATGAAAAACTTATCTATTTGGAGCTTAGATATATTTTCAAGACAACTATAGTATATAAATAAAATGTAAAAATATTTTAAAAAAATTATGTGAAATTATGAGATACTAATCATACATATCTTCATAATCATCCATGGCTTCGTTGTATTTGTCTTCATCGAAGTCATCTTCATCACTTGATTCGTCATAATCTTCTTCATTTTCATAATCATCATATTCGCCATCTTCATCTTCTTCATATTCATTTGGCTCCTGATCATTATCTTCAAGTTCTTCTTCGTCTTCTTCTTCTTCGTATTCATCTTTTTCTTCATCTTCATCTTCAAGATCGATTTCATCTTCAACATCTTCAACATATTCATCGTCTTTAGATGTAAATGCAGCGCCATCCTGATCGAAAACTTCAAGTGGTTGTCTTAATTTGATATCCCACATATCTTCGCCAACAAATACAAATTTTGAGCTTGATACGATATCACCATATAATTTAGCTCTATATTCATTGTCGCTTAAATCAACTTCCTTTAAAGTCATTACTTCATTCAAAATTTCATTTATATTCTTTGGGCCATTTGATTCCTCTAAGATTTTTAATGCCACCTCAACAGGTGATAATTTAGAAACATTGTCCATAATTTATATTCTCCTTAAAAATATGCCACTATATTTTACCTAAAATAGATTTTTTTTTCAAGTATTAATGCAAATTTATCCATATTTTATGATTGCCTAAATAATTGTTTCCATCATATAGGTTATATTCAAAGTAAATACTATTGCCATTTTTTTTATAAAAAATGAGTTTCGCATCTAGTTCCATATATAGATTTTCTTGCTTATATGTAAGATAGCTTTTGTTGTTTTTGTCTAATATGAGTTTCATATTAACTAAACCAACTCTTCTTAAATCAATACTATCATCTTTTAACTTAAAATAGATTTTAGTATCATCTAATTCATTATCATTAAATATTAATGTATTGTTCTTTATTTCTGCTTCACTTTGGTAAGTTATTTCATTATTATCGCTATCTAGACTTCTGAAATCTACTCTCATTAATATTCTCTTCTTCCTGTAAGTGAGCGTAGAATTGTCATTTCATCAACATATGATAAATCGCCACCTACAGGTAGGCCGTACGCAAGTCTTGTGATTTTTATATTATAATCACGATATAATTCTTTAAGATATCTTGCCGTAGTTTCACCTTCTAGGGTTGCGTTAGTAGCTAATATTAATTCATCTACCTCACCATTTTCAATCTTTTTCGAAAGTGAATCGATATTAAGCTTGTCAATTGTTATACCTTTAGAAAAATTTATTGCACCATTTAAAATATGATATATTCCGTTATATTCATTAATTTTTTCCATAATTAATAAGTCTTTGATACTTTCTAATACCATTATCTGTCTTTTGTTTCTTGTATCATCTTTACATATATCACACAGGTCGCTTTCACAAATATTTCCGCAATTAGGGCAAATATGTATATCTTTTTTTAGTGATAATAGAGAATTAGAAAATTTTTCTATATTATCTTCGCTTAAATTAAAAAAAGTATAAAGTGCGTATCTTTCTGCACTTTTTTTCCCCACTCCAGGTAACATCTGATAGCTTTCGATTAAGTCTTCTAAAGATTTAGGGTATTTATTCACTAGAATAACCCCATTCCTCCGCCAAAGCCACCTAAAAGTTTTTGACTTTCAGCATCAATCTTTTTAAAAGCATCATTGAAGGCTGATACAATCATATCTTCAACCATTTCTAAATCATCTTCTATGGCTTCTTTATCAATTTTAACAGATAAAACATCATGGTTTCCTTTAACCTCAACCACAACAGCATTTCCACCGGCAGTACCAGTAAATACTGTTTCTTCAAGCTTTTGTTGAGCTTCCATCATTTGTTTTTGCATCTTTCTTAATTTAATCATTTGTTGTTGGTTCATTTTCTTTACTCCTCTACTATTTTAATTTCATTTTCAGGGAAAAGTTCTTTTAATTCCTCTTCTACTGCTTTTTCTTTTTTATATTCAATATTATTAGTTGGTTCTATTCTTCTTTTTACTCCAATATGACGAGGGCTTAATTCAGGCTTTGGATTATCTGGTGTTCTTTTAGCCTTGTATTCACTCATTATATCGCGCCATACTACAACTGGTAGGCAAATATAATCATCAACATCAATATCATTTTCATGAAATATTTCCATAATCTTAAGATAGTTTTGATATTGCATAACCCTGTTACAGAAACTTACATCATTTAATATTACGATGATTTTCTTTTTTGATATAGCGGCAATTTTACCACATACCATCATCTGTAATTCCAAAAATGAAGTATAGGTTTCAGCAATTTTATTCCATTTTACCATTAAAGCTTCTTTCTTTTCTGGCTCTGAATTATAAATTATTTTTTCAATATCAGAAATAGTTATTTCGTCATTTAATGGTTCAGTTTTAGTTTCTTCCTCATATGCAGGTTCAATATTTCTTAAAATATCTTCTTTTCTTTCTTCTACTTTAATATCTTTTTGAACTTCTTTTGTAACTTCTATATCTGCTTTTACAATATTTTCTTCTTTTTGTGGTTGTCTATAATTATCTTCTTTAAGTTTATTTAATTCTTCTTTTGTAGGCAGATTAGGATTGATATTTTTTATTATTTCTTGTGGCCTTTCAAGCATTTGTCTTGAAAGCATTTCAAAATTTCTTTCTAGTGATACTACTCTATCTAATAATGATGCTTCTTCGTTTAATTTATTATCATTCATCTTTAGAATAGCAAGTTCTAAAAAGGCTCTTTTTTGAACTGAAAATTTTGAATTATTTAGCGTTTCATTTAAAATATCTAACCAAGAATAGATAGTATTTTTAGATAATTTATGAGCAAGACTGATAAAATTATCATTTTTATACATTATTTTTTCTTCTAAAATTGTATTGTTTTTATATAGTAATAAATCTCTTAGGAATAAAATAATATCATTTATTAATCTTGGTACTTCTTTGCCTTCTTTTAAGATTTTATCAAGGATGATGATGGCTTTTGTCTCATCTTCACCTATACAGGCATCTAGAAGTTCAATTATTTTATTATATGATGTATTTCCACTTATTGATAATACATCATCAAGACTAATAACATCATTTACTGAATAACTTACTGCCTGATCTAATAATGATAAAGCATCACGCATTCCGCCTTCAGCACTTACTGCAATTTGATATAATGCTTCATCTTCGATTTTTATGCCTTCACTATCTTTAACTACATTTAGTCTTTTTAAGATATCATCTATTGATATAGACTGGAAATCAAACCTCTGACACCTTGACAAGATAGTAGGAGGTAATTTATAAGGTTCAGTTGTTGCGAGGATAAAAATTACATGTTTTGGTGGTTCTTCAAGCGTCTTAAGCAGTGCGTTAAAGGCTGCGTTTGATAACATATGAACTTCATCGATGATATAAATTTTATATTTTCCTTGTGCGGGCATAAAATTAACTGTATCTCTTAAGGCTCTTATATCATCAGCACCATTATTTGATGCAGCATCTATTTCAACAACATCAGATATGATACCTTTAGCGATACCTTTACACATTTCACATTCGCAACAAGGCTCAACTGTAGGACCGTGTTCACAGTTCATTGCTTTGGCAAGGATTTTTGCGAAAGTAGTTTTACCTGTACCTCTTGGGCCGCAAAATAAATATGCATGTGCCACCTTGTTCATTTTTATTGCGTTTTGTAGAGTTTTTATTATATGTTCCTGGCCGACAACCTCAGAAAATTTCTGGGGTCTATAGGCACGGTATAATGCGATATATGCCATAAATCCTCCTAAGCAAGATAGTAGATGTGTTTAACACCATCACTATCAAAATAATGATAATATGATAGATACATATCAGATGAAACAATTATATCATAAATGGTAGTTGCGAAGCTGTCTCTATTTAGTTTTTTGCCAACCTTAGAATAGCATTTTGATACTAAGTCAGAACAATATGAGGAATTATCTATATCAAAAATAAATGAATAGTTATATGAATCACCGATTATTGATGTAGCCATAGAAACAAGTTCTCTTCTTTCTTCATCAGTTAATTTTGATCTTAATACATATACTTCTTTTCTAGAGATGTTATTCCATTCACCGATTCTATTTGAAACAACAGCTGGAGTATCACCGCTTCCCATACCTGTTGATTCAACATTCATATATTCATCAATCTTACCTATCTCATATGAATAATATTTATCTGTAACAATTGATGCGTGACCTCCGGCATAATAACCGATGATTCCTGTAATAATGCTGTTTAAAAAATTGCTTGATGTAACATACATAAGAGATTCACATGATACAATCGTATCACCAATCGCACCTGGTATTACAGTATTACCATAAGTTATAAAGGCATCAAGGCCTTCATCAGATTCAATTTTATAATATTTAACCAACTTTGTTGATGCTTCCTCATCAAGGGTCGCCCTAGACTTGAAGTTTTCAACAAGTACGTCTCTAATAACATGCTTAACTGAAGATATTGTAGTTGCCCAAATAACAATAAATAAGGCAAAAGTTAAGATAGTTATTAAAATAAATTTTAATATTTTTTTCATAAAACAATTTTATCACAACTTAAGTATTAAGTTAATGTTTTTTATAAAAATCATCTATTTCTCTTTTCAAATTATAGCCACTATTTATATATTTGATGTTTTTCCAGTGATCAGGGAATAATCTTTTATAAATTGATGAGTTAAATCTTTCATCCATAAGTAAGGCAACACCATAATCTTTTTCATCTCTTATCAGTCTTCCTACTGCCTGAATAACTTTAGTGAATCCAGGATATGTATATGCATAATCAAAACCTCTGCCATATAAATCATCAAAATATTCTTTTAATAAATTATTTTCATCACAAATAAGAGGAAGACCTACGCCAACTACTATAACACCGCTTAGTGCCTCACCCACATAATCTATTCCTTCGCTGAAATTGCCTCCCATTACGAAGAAACCAACCTTAGTATTTGTTGTTGACATAAATTTTCTTATGATTTCATCTTTTTCTTTATCAGTAAAATCATTTTTTTGGACAATCATTTCATATTCATTATCAAATATATTATCAACAACCATATTTAAATACTGATAAGATGGGAAAAAAATAATATAGTTTCCTTTTTTTCCTTTTGTCATTATATCGATAGCCTCAATTATCATATCAATAGTATTTTCTCTATTTTTATATTTGGTTGATATTTCATAATCAATTATTATATCGAGATTATCAGGATTAAAAGGAGATTCTAAATTTAGATATTTTCCTTCACCTTTTGTCAAAAGATTAGCATGATATTCTATAGGATATAAAGTTGCACTAAAAAATACTGTACCGTGGGAACTCTCTTTTATTGTATCTAAAATGAAATCTGATGCGTTAAGACATAGATAGCTGATATTTATTTTATCATCTTCAATTTTGGCTAAAAAGCGATGATTAGGCCCGAAATATTCAGCTATTCTTAAGAAATCCATCACTTTGAAAAATGCATCATAGATGATATCTTTATCTTTTATTTTTTTATTTTCGTTAAATATCTCTGTAGCTTTATTGATAATGGCTCTTAAGATGACATTTAAATCAGCATCCATAGAATTATTTATATAGATTGTATTTTCACTTAGTTTTTCATGATATTTATCGATGATTTCTATTGCTTTATTGCACTCATTTCTTATTGATGGTTTAAAGCCATTGAGTTTCATTCTTAATAATCTTATATCATCTATTGATATTTTAGCAGAATACATATCCTTACTTCTAGAAATTAAATTATGGGCCTCATCAATCAATAATTTTGGTTTATAAGTATCATCTTCAAAATATCTTATCAGGGCAGCCTTAGGGTCAAATGCGTAATTGTAATCAGCAATGATTAAATCACAAAAATAAGATAAATAAAGGCTGAATTCAAATGCGCAAATCTCATGTTTATTAGATATATCTAAAATAATATCACTGCTAAATATATCGTTATTTCTGAATATGTCTTCTGTTGCCCCTCTTAATTTATCAAAATAACCCTTGGCAAAAGGGCATTCGTCAGGATTACAGTGAGATGCCTTTAGGTTGCAAATTTTCTTTTTGGCAGTTATATCTATAACTTTAATACTCAAATTATTTTCTTTCAATATTCTTACAGCTTCAAGTGGTGCATTTTTACCGCTACCTTTTGCAGTAAGATAGAATAGTTTTTCGTTTTTACCTAAGGTTTTTAATCCAGCAAACAAAGTGGCCATAGTCTTGCCTATACCTGTTGGAGCTATAGCATATAGAATAGAACTATTCTTAAGTGTGTTATAGGTTGCCTTCATTAAATCATTTTGTCCAACCCTTTTTTCTTTAAAAGGAAATTTGATAGAACTAATAGTCTCTATTCTTTTGTTTTTGGCATCATCTAATGTTTTAAGCCATGATATATATTCTTCTAAAGCATTTAATGTAAAGTCTTCTAAATCTTTTATATTGAATAAAAAATCAAAAGATTTTGTCTCATAATCAATTATGCTTATATATGTTAGTCTAACATTTATCATTTCCATACTGTTTTGTAGAGCGTAAATATAAGCATATATCTTAGCTTGGGCTAAATGTTCAAGATGGTAATCTTGTGTGATTAAATCAAGTTCGGTGTTTGTCGATTTTATTTCTTCAATGATAATGTTGCCACTAACATTTAGCACACCATCTATAAAACCATGAAGGAGATATGTTTTAGAACCACATTCTATTTCTTGTTTGATATAAAATTCTTTAATATCATCCTTAAGGTATTTGCTTTGAAGATAATTGTGAGCTTTAGTGCCTATTTCAAGATCGTAATTGCTAAAATATTCAGTTGTTAAATCACCACTTTGGTAAACAAAGTAGGCTAGTTCTTTTATTGCGATTTTTTCCATAAGACACCTACGAATAAGGCATCAAATAGTTTGATGCCTTTAGTTTTATTCTTCGTTATTATCGTTATTTTCTTCTGTTTCTTGTTCTAAAGAATTATTTGTTTCTTCTTCAAAATCTCTTTTAACGATTGCGATATTTGCGATATTGTTTTTATCTTTTAATCTTACTAAGATTACACCTTGGGTATTTCTGCCTGTTGTTGAGATATCTGTTGCGTGCATACGTATAATTGTACCTTTATCTGTAGTGATTAATAAGTCATCTTCAGATGTTATTTTGGCAAGTGATGCTAAATCACCATTTTTTTCAGTTATATTTACGGTCTTAACGCCTTGACCGCCTCTAGTCTGTAGACGATATTCAGATACCTTTGAGCGCTTACCATAGCCTTTTTTAGTTACTACTAGTATTTCATCATTTTCATCTTCACTTACAGCCATCCCGACGATTTCTTCATTCTCTTTTAATCTCATACCTCTGATACCGGCTGCAGCTCTACCCATTTGTCTGACATCAGTTTCTTTAAATCTTATGGCTTTGCCATTTGAAGCACCCAAGATGATTTCTTTATTACCGTTGGTTTCAGCAACTCCGAATAATTCATCATCATCTGATAAATTAACAGCGTTGATACCATTTCTTCTTATATTCTTGAACGCTTCAAGTGATACTCTTTTAACAACTGCCTTTTTAGTGACGAAGAACAATGAATAATCATCATTGATTTCATCTATCGGAGTGATGTTTGTTAAAGTTTCTCCTTCTTTGAATTCAAGTATATTAACAAGTGGTGTTCCTTTTGATGTTCTGCTTCCTTCAGGTATGTTATATCCTTTTAATGAATATGCTCTACCTTTGTTTGTAAAGAACATCAGATAATTATGTGTATTTGTAGGAATAATCATCTTCACATCATCATCTGAGTGAGTTTTGATTCCTGCAAGACCTACACCACCTCTAGATTGTGAACGATATTCACTTTGTTTCATTCTCTTTACATAACCATTCTTAGTTACTGTAATAATTACATCTTCTCTTGGAATTAAATCTTCATTTTCAATAGATATCTCTGTATGAAGTGAAATTTCGCTCTTTCTTTTATCGCTATATTTATTTTTGATATCAGTTAATTCTGCTTCAATTACGGCTTTTTTATTTTCTTCGCTTGAAAGAATATGTTCATATTCCTTAATTGCTTCTTCTAATGAATGATATTCTTCTTCAATTTTAGCAGTATTTAAGCCTGATAAACGTTTAAGTTGCATATCCAAAATTGATTGAGCCTGTTCATCATCTAGATTAAAGCGCTCTATAAGTTCTTCTTTTTCAGTTCCATCATTATTGTTTCTGATGATGTGAACAACTTCATCAATATTGTCATGTGCGATAATTAAACCATCAAGTATGTGAAGTCTCGCTTTTGCCTTTGCTAAATCAAATTCAGTTCTTCTTGTAATTACATCAACCTGATGATTTAAATATACTTCAATTGCTTGTTTCAATGTTATAGCAATAGGTTTATTGTCGACAAGACAAATCATATTCATACCATAGCTTGACTGTAACTGAGTATATTTATAAAGATTATTAAGCATAACTTCAGGATTAACATCTTTTTTAAGTTCGATGACAATCCTTATACCATTCATATTAGATTCATCTCTTAAATCAGTTATGCCATCAACAATTTTTTCTTTCGCAACTTCAGCGATTCTCGCAATTAATCTTGTTTTATTTAAAGCATATGGTATTTCTGTTACGATAATTTCTGATTTACCATTTTCAAGTCTGGTTATTTCAGCCTTTGATCTAATTACTATCGTGCCATTTCCGGTTGTATAAGCACTTTTTAAGCCTTCGTAGCCTAAAATTAGACCACCTGTAGGGAAATCTGGGCCCTTAATATATTCCATCAGTTCTTCGCTTGTTATATCTTTGTTATGTATCATTGCGATAACACCATCTATTACTTCACCAAGATTATGTGGTGGAATATTTGTTGCCATACCTACAGCGATACCAGTTGAACCATTAACAAGTAAATTTGGTATTCTTGATGGAAGTAAAAGTGGTTCTGTTTCTGTTGCGTCATAATTTTCTTGGAAATCAACAGTGTTTTTGTTAATATCTCTTAGCATTTCCATGGCTATTTTTGATAATCTTGCTTCAGTGTAACGCATTGCAGCAGCGCCATCACCATCAATATTACCAAAATTACCATGACCATCAACTAGCGGGTATCTATATGAGAAATCCTGAGCCATTCTGACCATTGCTTCATAAATAGATGAATCACCATGTGGGTGATATTTACCCATTACATCACCGACGATACGGGCGCTTTTTTTATGAGCTACATTAGAAAATACTCCAAGTTCTCCCATGCCATATAAAATTCTTCTTTGAACAGGCTTTAATCCATCTCTTGCATCAGGAAGGGCTCTTGCGATAATAACTGACATCGCATAATTTAAGAAGGATCTTTCCATCTTGGTTTTGACATCTAATAATTCTACAGCTTCTTCTTTTCTTTCCTCTAATGCTTGTTCAAATTCTATATCTTTTTCGTTCATTGCCATATCAATCACCTACTAAATATCAAGATTGTCTGCAAAGTGTGCATTTTCTTGAATAAAATTCTTACGTGGTTCAACTTCTTCACCCATAAGCTTTTCAAATACCATATCAGTATCATCTCTTAAATCATCTAGATGTACCTGAACTAAGGTTCTATATTTAGGATCCATTGTTGTATCCCAAAGCTGTTTTGCGTCCATCTCACCTAGACCTTTATATCTTTGAACATCATATTTCTTTCCGGCATATTTTGTTTTCTTTAATGCTTCTAAGTCTTCATCTGAATATACATAATCCATCTGTTTGCCAAATTGAATACGATATAGAGGTGGTTTTGCAACATAGATATAACCTGCCTCAATCAAACCCTGCATAAAACGATGGAAGAATGTTAATAATAAAATACAGATATGTTCCCCATCGACATCGGCATCGGTCATTATAACAATCTTGTGATATCTTGCTTTAGATAAATCAAATTCATCTCCTATACCAGTCCCAATAGCACGAATCATTGTTTGAATTTCTTGGTTTTCAAGTGCTCTTGATAACTGAACTTTTTGAACATTTAAAACTTTACCTCTAAGTGGTAATATAGCCTGATAATTTGAATTTCTGCCTGATTTGGCACTTCCACCGGCTGAATCACCTTCGACTAAATATATTTCTGATTTTTCAGGTTCTTTACATCTACAGTCAGCAAGTTTGCTTGATAACATTAAATTATCAAGTGGTGATTTTCTACGTGTTGCTTCTCTAGCACTACGGGCTGCGATTCTAGCGCGTGATGCTAGTAAACATTTATCAATAATGGCTCTAGCCTCTTTTGGATTTTCATTTAAATATCTTTCTAGTGCTTCTCCAAATAATTGAGAAACTATAGCTCTTACTTCACTATTTCCTAGTTTTGTTTTAGTTTGGCCTTCAAACTGAGGGTTAGGGTGCTTACAAGATATTATCGCAACTAAGCCCTCTTTAACATCTTCATTTGAGATTTCTTCATCTTTCTTTAATAATTTATTATCATCAGCATATTTCTTCAAAACTCTTGTCAAAGCCATTCTAAAGCCTTCTTCATGAGTTCCACCTTCATGAGTATTGATGTTGTTTGTAAATGAATAAATAGTTGAATTATATTCTTGGTTATATTGTATTGCAACCTCAATTTCGATATTTTCTTTTGAGCCTTCAGCATATACTATAGTTGGATTTATCAATAATTTACCATTATTTAAGAAGGCAACATATTCTTTGATTCCGCCTTCGTAATGATAACTATTTTCAATAATATTTTCCGGATCTCTTTTGTCAGTAATTGAAATTCTAATACCTTTGTTTAAAAAAGCTAATTGTTGTACTCTAGCACGTAATTTTTCATAATCATATTTAGTGGTTTCAGTAAATATTTTTTTATCAGCCTTAAATGTAACCTGGCTACCTGTGTGATTAGACTCACCACATTCTGTTAAATCAGTTACAATTTTGCCTCTTTCATATTTCTGAGTGTATTCTTTATTGTTTCTGTGTACGGTAACAACAAGCCATTCAGATAAAGCATTAACTACTGAGGCACCAACACCATGTAGACCACCTGAGACTTTATAACTTGAGCCATCAAATTTACCGCCGGCATGTAAAACAGTAAAAATTGTTTCTACCGCAGGTCTTCCTGTCTTCGGATGTATATCTACAGGCATACCTCTACCATTATCTGTAACTCTGATGATATCATCAGGTAAAACTTCTACCTCAATGTGATCAGCATAGCCTGCTAAAGCCTCGTCAATTGAGTTATCTACAATTTCCCATACCAGATGATGAAGGCCACGTTCAGATGTTGAACCAATATACATACCAGGTCTTTTTCTAACAGCCTCTAATCCTTCAAGTATTTGAATATTCGATGCGTTATATTCATTATTTTCCATATTACTTTTCCCTCTCAATCCTTATAACATTCGCATTTTTTAATAATTCTTCAGGTATTTCAAAAACTGAAGTTGTTGTAATAAATATTTGTTTTGAATCCTTTATATAATTAATCAAGCTTGACACATTGTTTTTATCAAGCGCGGCAAAGACATCATCTAATAATAAAATAACATCTTTTTGGTTTTTATCCTCTATCAGTTTTTTAAGTGCGAGCTTAATAATTACCGCAATCATTCTTTTTTGACCAAATGAAGCATATATTTTTGCATCATTATTATTTATCAATATTTTAAAATCATCTCTGTGCGCACCAATATTAGTGCTTCTTGTCTTAAGATCATAATTAAGTTTTTCAGAAAATGATTTTTTGATATTATCCGAATCATATGATGCTTCATAAATAAGCTTTAAAGGCCTAAAATTTATTTCTTTTGTTATGTCAGCAAGCCTAATATTTAGATCATTTAAAAAGTACTGGATTGTCTGAAAAAGACTTTGGATGCTTCCTGGGGCATCTACAAGGAGCCTCATCTCAAAGGCTTTGTTCCGGCTTTGAACAGGGAACTCCTGAAAAGCGAGCTTTCCCTGATGATACTGGTGCTGATGTTTGCCGGCCTGATGCTGGTTCTGTCATTGCTTGGTCTTATGGGTCTGAGCACCTGGTTCATTTCGCTCAACGAACACGATATAGCAGTAAGGAAGGTTTTCGGAGGCACGGTGTCTTCTGAAACCTGGAAGAATGTCAGAGGCTATATGATTCTTGTTCTCGCTGCTTGCATTGCCGGTGTGCCTCTGGC
>CAKZZJ010000145.1 GCA_937885165.1 uncultured Caryophanales bacterium | reverse complement strand
TTGACAAGCCAAAATTCGGATTTTTATTTCTTTAAAGTGTTGAAAACGGGATTATATCATTTTAAAAATTAATGTCAACAAAAAAATTGCAATTTTAAAAAAATTTTTTCAAACTTTTTTTCGACCTCTTATTAAATAATATATTTAATAAAAAATAATTCCACTTCAGGAATTACTTTTTTCTATTTTCTTTACTCTTTTATCTAATTCATAAGAATCAAGCATTATTACTCTTTTGCATCCCATACATTCAAGTTTGATGCTTAACCCCTGCCTGATAACCCTCCATTTATCAGAACCACATACATGACCCTTTTTTGTTACTACGATATCATCAAGCTCATATTTCATAAAGGATTCTCCTTTATCTTTTTAAACAACCTTGGGTATTTATTAGGAGTTTCTCTAACCTTATTTATAATTATAAGAGATCTTTTTCCTGCATCATCTTTTAAGTCATAAGTAATGATGTTGCTTAATTTACCACCAAGTATATCTATAGCTTTTTTTGAATCATTTAATTCATCCTCATAATTTATAGATTTCATCGCTATAAAAGATCCACCTAGCTTTACAAGAGGCATACATATCTCAAGTAATATATTTAATTTAGCAACTGCTCTTGCAGTTACATAATCAAATTTATTAAAATATTCTTTTGCTTCTTCAGCTCTTTTGGCGATAGCTTTTACATTATCTAAACCAAGTAATCTAATCGTGTTGTTTAAAAAATTTATTCTCTTATTTAAAGAATCAATTATAACTATATCTGAATTGGAATTAGTTATTGCAAGTGGTATTGCGGGAAACCCTGCACCACTTCCTACATCACATAAACTAAATGACTCTTTATCTATAGCTTTATTTAAATATAGAGAATCTAAAAAATGTTTATTATAAACATCATTTAGTTCAGTTATATTAGTTAGATTCATATTTTCATTTACTCTAACTAATTCCAAATAATAATTATAAAACTTATCTTCTATATCCTTATTTATATATATACCTAATTTGCTACATTCTTCATTAAAGTTCATTTTTCTTCTTTTCTTTTCTTAAATATACTAATAATACAGATATATCAGATGGATTTATACCACTGATTCTTGATGCCTGTCCTATACTTATAGGCCTAATTTTCTTTAATTTTTCTAAAGCCTCAAGTGCTAAATTACCTACATCATCATAATCTAAATCCTTCGGTATTTCTAAATTATCATAATGTGCCATTTTGGATGCTTGTTCTATAGATTTATTAATATAGCCGTCATATTTATAAAATATTTCTACCTGATTTAAGACATCACTACTATATTCTAAATTAAATGCTAAATTATATTTATTCATAATTTCTAATATGATATCTAAATTTATTTCCGGCCTTTTTAAAAGATTTGAAATAGTCATAGATTCATTAACTAATGTTAAATTATGAATATTTAAAATATCATTAATCATCTTAAGTGATATTTTATATCCTTCAAATTCTAATTTGCATTTATTTATCATTTCTTCTTTAAATAATAAATCATTATATTGTTTATCAGATATTAAGCCTGCATAATAACCTTTTTTTCTCAATCTTAAATCAGCATTATCATGTCTTAATAATAAGCGGTATTCAGCCCTTGATGTAAGTAATCTATAAGGTTCTTTAGTCCCTTTAGTAACCAAATCGTCAATCATTACGCCGATATATGCTTCATTTCTTTTTAGAATTAAAGGATCTTTACCCATGATTTTTAATCCTGCATTAATTCCGGCTATTATTCCTTGTCCTGCAGCTTCTTCATACCCTGATGTACCATTAATCTGACCTGCAGTATAAAGCGATGATATTATTTTAGTTTCTAGCGTAGGCCATAGATCAAGTGGGTTTATGGCATCATATTCTATAGCGTATGCATATCTTATAACTTCAGCATCCTTTAATCCAGGAAGCATTCTTATCATTCTATCCTGAACATCTTCTGGCATTGATGTCGAAAAACCCTGAATATATTCTTCATCAATTTCTAATGATTCTGGTTCATAAAATATCTGATGTCTTTCTTTATCCTTAAATCTTACTACCTTATCTTCAATTGATGGACAATATCTAGGACCTACACCTTCAACTATGCCGCCATACATAGCTGATTTATCAAGATTATTTAATATTAAGCTATGTATATCTAAATTAGTATATGTCAGATAACATGGTAGATCCTTACCTAGTATAGCATCATAGCCACTATCAAAACTAAAATGCCAATCTTCTTTATCGCCATATTCAATACTAGTTTTAGAAAAATCTATGGTAGATGCTTTAATACGTGGAGGCGTTCCCGTCTTAAGTCTCACTATTTCAAAACCTAATCTTTTTAAAGCACTACTTATACCCTTGGATGTTTTTTGTTTATCAGGCCCTTCACGCTTTGTATTATGTCCAACTAAGATTCTACTGTCAAGATACGTTCCTGTAGTTATTATTACAGCCTTTGAATAATATTTTTCTTGATTTTCTAAAGCTACACCGATAGCTTTATTATCCAAAGTTAATATATCATCTACATAAGCCTCTAGCAGTGTTAGATTTTTTGTTTCTTCTAGATGCTTTTTCATTTCTTTTACATAAAGAAGCTTATCTATTTGAAATCTTAAGGACCATACAGCAGGACCTTTGGATTTATTAAGCATCTTTCTTTGTATCTGACATAAATCAGCATTCTTACCCATATATCCGCCTAAAGCATCGATTTCTCTTACGACTATTCCTTTTGCAGGTCCACCAATTGACGGATTACATGGCATAGATGAAAGCATATTTAAATTCCCTGTAACTAATAATGTCTTTAGACCCATGTTGGCTGTAGCTAAAGATGCCTCAACTCCAGCATGGCCTCCACCAACAACAATTACATCAAATTCATTCATTTTTTACACCCTTAAAAAGAAATTAGGATGTTTCCATCCATAATTTCCAAGTTTAATTATTTAAAAACTTTTTTGGTTTCATTATAAATATTATCAACTGTAAATCCATAATATTCATAAATTTCTTTTAACGGCATTGAAGCACCAAATTCATCAATACCATATACATAATGAGCATATTTATACCAAGACATTGTAGAGCCCATTTCTATAGCATACTTAACATCATACTTATTAAGTAATTCAGCTTTATATTTTTCAGGCTGTCTTTCGAATAAGAACATAGATGGCATTGAAATTACATCTACATTTATTCCTTCTTCTTTATATTTTTTAGCAACATTTACTGCAAGTTCAAGTTCAGATCCACAAGATATAATCGCGAATTTAGAATTCTTATTTGCCTCAAATACTTTATAAGCACCAAGTAAGGCTTTATTTTCATCAGTTGAATCTAGATTAGTTACACCTTGTCTTGTTGATACAATAACTGAAGGATAATCATTATTCTTTACAGCATTAACCATCATTGCTTCAAGTTCATGAGCATCAGCAGGTCTTGCGATATTAACATTAGGCATACATCTAAATGATGTTAACTGTTCAACTGGCTGATGAGTCGGGCCATCTTCTCCTACACATACTGAATCATGTGAGAATAAGAAAATTGAAGGAATCTTCATTATAGCAGCAAGTCTAATTGCTGGTCTTAGATAGTCACTGAATACAAAGAAACCAGATGCAACTCCTCTTAATCCACCATAAAGTGTAAGTCCGTTTGCGATAGCGCCCATCGCATGTTCACGTACACCATATAATATATTTCTTCCTGTTGGATTTGAAGCTGATAAACTACCATCAGCGCCTTTAATCATTGTAGATGAAGATAAGTCTGCAGATCCACCGATTAAATTAGGCAACTGAATTGAAATATCTTGGAATATTTCACCCATCATCTGACGGGTAGATTTATTTGAGCCTGCTTCATATTTGTGAAGTTTGCTTAAATCAACATCTTCAAATTCATCATACATAAATTTGATGAATAATTTATGTTCTTCGCTATAATCTTGTGCATAATAACGTAGCATTTCATTCCATTCGCTACATGCTTGATAGCCTCTATCTATTACTGTTTTTTTGTAATAGCTTACAACAACATCAGGGAAATCAAAATCATTGATGTTGGCACCTAAATTTTTCTTTAGTTCTTCAATGTCTTCTTTTGAAAGCGGTTTACCATGAACTGATTTTTCACCGCTATTTGGCGCGCCATGACCGATGATTGTCTTTATTTCAATTATCGCTGGTCTAGATGAATTTTTAGCAAGCTTGATAATCCTATCAATGTATTCACAGTCATTACCATCTTTAACATTGAAATAATCCCAGCCCATTGATTCGAATTTTTCTTTAACATCATCATTGTTTGTATCAGCTACTTCACTATCAAGTTGAATATCATTTGAGTCATATAAAGCAATTAATTTTTTTACACCTAGATGTCCAGCTAAGGAAGCAGCTTCCATAGCGACACCTTCTTCTAAATCACCATCACCAACAAGCACATAAGTATAGTGATCAACAACATGATAGTCAGGTCTATTGAATTTAGCAGCTAAGAAATTTTCTGCAATAGCCATACCTACAGCTGTTGCGAAACCTTGACCTAAAGGACCTGTAGTCATTTCAACACCTGGAACATGCTTATATTCAGGATGGCCAGGAGTCTTACTACCTTTTTGTCTAAATTCTTTTATATCATCCATTGTGATACCAAAGCCTGATAAGCTAAGCATCAAATATAAAAGTGCAGAACCATGTCCTGCAGATAAAACAAAGCGGTCTCTATTATACCATTTTTCATCCTCATAATTGATATTCAAATGTTTAGTAAATAATGTATGTAATATTGGTGCGGCACCAAGAGCAATACCAGGATGTCCACTTTTAGCTTTTGTAATTTCCTCTGCAGCAATTACTCTTAACGCATTAACACAATAATTATCCATTGCACTCATAAATAACGCACCCGACTATTCTTTATTTTCTTTAGTTTCAGTTTCAACTTCAATTGGTTCTTCCTTAGCATCATTAGGATCAGATGTACCACATGCTGGAGCTACATCTTCTTTTACTTCTTCAGGATCAGTTGTACCACATGCTGGAGCTACATCTTCTTTTACTTCTTCAGGATCAGTTGTGCCACATGCTGGAGCCACATCTTCAGCTTGATCTTCTTTTGCTTCAGTTTCCAAAGCCTCTTCAGTTTTATCTTCTGTATCAGCAACAAGTACTGCTTCATCTTTTACTTCATTATTTTCTTCAGTTTTTTCTTCTGTTTCTTCTTCTGTTTCTTCATCAACAGGATCTTCAACCTTGAAATATTCATCCATATAATTCTTTTGGGCATCAATTAAAGCATTATATTTATC
>CAKZZJ010000144.1 GCA_937885165.1 uncultured Caryophanales bacterium | reverse complement strand
GTATAACTATCAACACAGCACACGTTGAGTATGAAACTGAAAAACGTCACTATGCACACGTTGACTGCCCAGGGCATGCCGACTACGTTAAGAACATGATTACTGGTGCTGCCCAAATGGATGGTGCAATTCTAGTTATCGCTGCAACTGATGGCCCTATGGCTCAAACAAGAGAACATATCTTACTTGCAAGACAAGTTGGTGTTCCTTACATCGTTGTATTCTTAAATAAATGTGATATGGTTGATGATGAAGAAATCATCGACTTAGTAGAAATGGAAACTCGTGATCTATTAAACGAATATGACTTCCCAGGTGATGATATTCCTCTAGTTCGTGGTTCTGCATTAAAAGCTCTTGAAGGCGATCCAAAATGGGTTGGCAAAGTTGAAGAATTAATGGACATCGTTGATTCTTATATTCCTACTCCAGAAAGAGATAACGCTAAACCATTCTTAATGCCAATTGAAGACGTATTCACAATCACTGGTCGTGGTACAGTTGTTACTGGTAGAGTTGAAAGAGGTCAAGTTAAAGTTGGCGATCCAGTAGAAATCGTTGGTATTAGAGAAACTCAAAACACAGTTGTTACTGGTGTTGAAATGTTCCGTAAATTACTAGACTATGCTGAAGCTGGTGACAATATTGGTGCATTACTTCGTGGTATCGACCGTACAGCAGTTCAAAGAGGTCAAGTTTTAGCTAAACCTAAATCAGTTACTCCTCATCATAAATTTACTGCTCAAGTTTACGTATTAAAGAAAGAAGAAGGTGGCCGTCATACTCCATTCTTCTCAAATTATCGTCCTCAATTCTATTTCCGTACTACAGACGTTACTGGTGTTATTACATTAGCTGAAGGTACTGAAATGGTAATGCCTGGTGATAATACTGAAATGACAGTTGAATTAATTCACTCAATCGCTATGGAACAAGGTACTAGATTCTCAATCCGTGAAGGTGGTAGAACAGTTGGTGCTGGTTCAGTAGTTACAATTATTGAATAATTTATCAACTTAATTTAATGAAACATTGCCTCTAGAAATAGGGGCTTTTTTCACGCCCTAATTTAGCAATCTAAAACTTGTAATAAAAATGTTGACAAGTATAGAAAAATATATAATAATTAAGAAATAAGGTAGGTTTATTATGCAGATTACTTCTAAATTTACGATAGCTATACATACATTGGCGTGTATAGAATATTTTAATAAGACAAATAAGGTGACTAGTGAATTTATTTCAAATTCAACCAATGTTAATCCAGTAATAATAAGAACAATTTTAGGGCAATTAAAGAAAGCGAAAATTGTATCTACAAGACAAGGCAGTGGTGGCGCTATTATCACAAGAGCTCTTGATGAGATAAATTTATTTGATATTTATAATGCCGTAAATTCAGTGAGCGATGAAGGATTGTTTTCATTTCATGATAGTCCTAATTTTAATTGCCCTATTGGCAGAAATATTAAAGCTTCACTTTCTCCTAAACTCGAAATAATTCAAAAAAATATGGAAAGTGATCTTAAAGGAATAAGCCTTAAAGAAGTTATATATGATGTTATAAATAAAATTGGAGATGAAAAAAATGAATGAAGAATATTTGATCAAATATTTAAAAGAAAAAAATAAGTATTATAATAATTTATCTTTTAATCTAAATGATAATATAAGAGCTCTAATGAATATAACAATGCCTTATGATTTAAGTGATGAATTTTATAAAAAACAGGATGAATATTTAAAATATTTAACATCAAAGAAAAAAATAATAAATGTTGATGATTTAAAATATAAAAACAATATTAGTTTATTTTTAGGTGATATAACATCACTTAAGGCTGATGTAATAGTCAATGCTGGAAATAGCGAACTACTTGGTTGTTTTTCTCCACTTCATAAATGTATAGATAATCAGATACATTCATTTGCTGGGCTTGAAGTTAGAAGAGATTTGATGAAAATATTAAATGGTAGAAGCATTAAAAATGCAGAAGTAGTTGTAACTAAAGGATATAATCTACCTTCGAAATATATAATTCATACAGTAGGTCCAATATATCAAGGAATAAAACAAGATGATATAGATTTAAGAAATTGTTATATTAATTCATTAAATAAAGTAAAAGAAATGCATTTAAAGAACATAGTTTTTTGTTCATTATCAACTGGTTTATATGGCTTTCCGATAGAAAGAGCGTCTAAAATAGCTATAAAAGCCACAAAAGAATTTTTAAAAGATAATGAAGATATTAAAGTAATATTTGATGTTTTCAGTAATTATGATTATAGAATTTATGAAGAGGTATTAAATGATAATTAATACAGGACAAAGAACAGATATTCCTGCATTTTATTCTAAATGGTTTATGAATAGAATAAGGGAAGGGTATGTGTTAGTCAGAAATCCTTTTTATCCAACGCTTGTAACTAAATTTATATTAGATCCTAAGTTAGTGGATGTAATTGGATTTTGTACAAAGAACCCAAGACCAATGCTTAAATATTTAGATAAGCTTAAGGATTATGGTATGTTTTGGTATGTATCAATTACGGGCTTTGATACAGATTTAGAACCTAATGTGCCAAAAATTGATGATGTAATAGAAGATTTTATAATATTATCTAACAAATTAGGCAAAAATAGTGTATCTTGGCGCTATACACCAATTATAATAAATGAAAAATATAATATAAGAAAACATCTTGATACATTTGAATATATTGCATCTAAATTAGAAGGTTATACAGATTTAGCTGTTTATGGCTTTGTAGATTTGTACGATAAATTAAAAAAGAACCATCCAGAAATAAAAGATACTACTAACGAGAATAAGATATTGATATCTAAAGAATTTTTAAAGATAGCGAAAAAGCATAATTTATCTTTAAGGTTATGTTCAAAAGAAAAATGGTTAAGTGAATATGGAATAGATACAAATGGTTGTATGAGAATAGAAGATTACGAAAGAAGTATAAATTCAAAACTTGATTTCAAAAAGAAAATGCAGGCAAGAAGAGGTTATTGCAGTTGTTATCTTTCTAATGATATTGGTGCTTATAATTCATGTATGCACTTATGTAGTTATTGTTATGCAAATGGGAATAAAAATTTAATATTAAAAAATTATCAGAACCATTTTGATGATTCACCATTTTTAATAGGAAGAGCCACAGAAAATGATAAAATAAGAGAAGTATCACAAGAATCATATAAAGATAATAGATTAACACTGTTTTAGGTGAGATTATGGGAAATATAGAAAAAATAAAAGAATTAATTGCTAGTAGTGATAAAATATTAATTGGTGCTGGTGCTGGATTATCTGCTGCAGCCGGATTTGAATATGGCGGAAAAACATTTATGGATAATTTTGCTTATATGTATAATTTGTATGGCTATACTGATATGTATAGTGCTGGATTTCATCCATTTGATACAAATTTAGAGAAGTGGGCATATTGGGCAAAATTCATTAAATTAAATAGATATAGTGGTGTAAAGATGCTATATAAAGATCTTTATAAATTAGTTGGTGCTAAAGATTATTTTGTACTGACAACTAATGTTGATCACCAGTTTCAGCTTGCTGGATTCGATAAAAAAAGATTATTTTATACTCAGGGTGATTATGGTTTATTTCAATGTTCAGTACCTTGCCATAATAAAACATATGATAATGAAAAAATAATTAATGAAATGGTATTAAAAGAAAAAAATCATAAAATACCAGAAAATTTAGTTCCAAGATGTCCTGTATGTGGTAAAGAGATGGAAACTAATTTAAGAAGCGATGATAATTTTGTTGAAGATGAAGGCTGGCGTAAGGCATTAAATAATTATCAAAATTATATGAAGGAAGCAAAGAATAAAAAAGTATTATTGTTTGAACTTGGTGTTGGATATAACACACCAGTAATAATTAAATATCCATTTTGGCGCTTTACTAAAGAAAATAAAAATGCTTTTTATGTTTCTGTTAATTTAGATGATGATTATGTACCAACTGAAATAAAAGAAAGATCAATATCTTTAAATATGAATATAAAAGATTTAATAAGATTATTGCTAGAAAAATAAGCAAAAAAAAGCTTTATCCAAAGATAAGATTCCAAACAAGAATCAGGATAAAGTTTTTTATTATTTAAATTATTATTTTAAGAAATCTTTTCTTAAATCTTCTGATGCATAGAAGTTGAAAATTAAAGTTCCAGGTCCAACAGAAGCACCTATAGCGGGTTCGATATTTCTAAATTCAATTTTTAAATCTTTGTCATTAAAACCTTTTTGGATTGCCTGAGCGAAACCTTGTGCTTCATCAAGACAGTCAGCATGCATCATATATACAGTTTTATGATTAGATGTATCCATATATTTTTGTAATATTTCTACCATTCTATCAAATGATTTTTGTTTGCCTTTGATTTTTTCAAATGCATTATTGCCACCTTCAAGGTCGCTTACAATTATTGGCTTGATACCTAAAAGTCCACCAAAGAAGGCACTTGGCGCTGAAACACGGCCTGCTCTTTTTAAATATACTAATTTATCAACATAGCCTATTTCATTATAATTCATTAAATGATTTTTGATTTCATTGACATTATCTTCTAAAGACATACCATCATCACGTCTTTTGCATGCATCCATAGCTAGCATTCCTACCGCGTAACCGGCACTTTTAGTATCGATACATTCGATTTTGGCATTAGGATATTTAGATTCAAGTTCTTTTTTTGCAAGTAGTGCCTGATTTACACTTGCAGTAAGTTTTAGGGCACTTCCTGTATATAATACACCTTTACCGGATTTGATTATCTCTTCAAATAAATTTTCAAAATCTTTTTGGTTTATCATAGAAGTAGTAATTCTTTTACCGCTTCTTACGACTTCATAAAATTCTTTTGCTGATATTGTATCATAATCAGGTGATGCTACATATTTTTTATCATCACCTTCGATAAAATAAGGAGAAGAAAGAATTCTAATTCCATATTTTTCTCTATCTTCTTTTATCATACAAGAACAGCCATCAACAACAATTACATAGTCTTTCATATTCATTATCCTTACCTTGTTGCCTCCCATTTATCACGGAAATCATCTTGAGTATATAAATCAACAACTACAGTACCAGGTCCAACAGAAGCGCCAACGCATGGTTCGATTACTCCAAATTCAACTTCAAGATTTAATCCTTCACAGTAACTCATAATAACATTTGCATATTCTTTTGCATCTTCATACGCATCTGCATGTCCGACATATAAAACATTATGACCTTCAGTATTGATAACTTCTTTTACAAGTTCACCTGTTCTTTCAAATGAATTTCTTCTTCCTTTAACTTTTTCAACAGCTACATTTTCTCCAGCTCTGCTGTTAACTATCAGGGGCTTAACACTTAATAATCCGCCAAAGAAAGCACTAGGTGCTGAAACACGGCCTGCCTGTTTTAAATAAGTTAATTTTTCAGTTGTTGCGATATAGTTGTAACAATATTTAGTTTCTTCAACAACTTTGGCATTTTCTTCAAGTGACATTCCTGCATTCTTTCTTTCTGCAGCGTCTTTCACCATCATAGCTAAAGCGAAACAAGATGTTCTTGAATCTATTACAACGATTTTAGCTTCAGGATGTTTTTTCATAACTACATCTTTAGCTACATCGCCTTCCTTAACAGAAGCAGAAAGTTTTGAAGAACAGCCGATATATAATATATCTTTTCCTTCACCTACAATTTTTTCGAATTTTGCTTCAAATTCTTCAGCTGTTGCTTGAGAAGTAGTAATTCTTTTACCATTTCTCATAGTATCATAAAATGTTTTGTTAGATACTACTTCGTAATCGGGAGAAGCATCATATATCTTTTCATCGATAAAGAAATGCATATAAACAATTTCAATACCATATTTTTCTCTTTTCTCCTTGGTTAAATTTGAACAGTTGTCCACAACAATTACATAGTCTCTCATAATATTCCCCCTTATTCGACTATTAAAATTATATCATAAGAATCTTGATTAGCATCAAGTTCATAAAGTTCAATATTAGGATAATCACTTTCTACAAATTCTTTTATTTTTAATTTATCCTCTTTAGGCATTTTTTTACCATAAAATAGTGTCAAAAATTCTTTATTTTCAAATTCTAATTTTTTGGCTAGTTTTTTAAACGCACCAAAAATTGATAATGCAGAAGTCAAAACCAAATCATTATCAAAGGCGATATATCCGCCTTTTATAACATCGATACCATTCATTTTAGTATCTCTTACTGATTGGGCAAGCATAGCTGTTGTAGAATTTTTAACTATTTCGTTTAATTCTTCATAAATTTGTTTTGGATCATCTACATCTAAATCCAAAGAAGAAATAGCTTGGTATACTTCACCTGGGTTTTTAGTCTTTAATACAAAAATATTTGAGCCTTCGTAATATTTTTTAGCAAGTTCAGCTGCCATAACTAAATTACCATCATTTGGTAAAATAAAAATATTATCAGCATTGATTTCTTCAAATGCGTCTAAGAAGTCTTTTGTAGAAACATTCGCTCCTGCACCACCATCAATTATAACATCAGCGCCAAATTCCTTTAATACTTCTTTAAAGCCTTCTCCATTAGCTATAACTAATATACCATATCTCTTTCTGGCTTTTTTGATTTTGGGAAGTGGGGCAATAAAGCTTTCTTCTAATTCACCATTTACTGCTAGAACATCTAGATTCTTGATCTTAGTTAGTAAGAATTCACCATAATTTTTTAAATATGATAATACTTTATCAGGATCATTAGTATTTAAATTTATTTCTATTTTCCCATTTTTTTCATTTAAATCAGGATTATTCATACTAAGTGATTTTAGTTTCCCATATAATGAAGCCAAATTAATTTCTTCTTTATCGTTTAGAGGCTGTAAAATAACAAATAGTGAATAGCCTAATTTTATTTTATAATTCTCATCAAATTTAGAAAAATCTAGTAATTTTTTATTTTTAGTTTCAACTTTTTGTATAACTTCAGTACCATCTTTACCATTTAAAAGATCATCCATACCCTCATGAATAAATAATAATCCAGCACCACCAGAATCAACAACTCCTGCTTCCTTTAATACTTCAAGAAGGTTTGGAGTATTTTCTAATGATTCTTTCATATAGCCGATTAGTAATTTTGATAATTCTGCTATAGTAGAATCATCCTTAATATCTTTTGATACTTTATCATAAGATTCTCTTGAAACTGTAAGTATTGTACCTTCAACTGGTTTTTTTACAGCTTCATAAGCTGTTTTAACTGCTGATTTTAAGGCTTCATTTATTACATTTACATCTGCTTCTTCATATTCTCTTAAAACTAAAGAAGCACCATGAAATAACTGTGATAAGATAACACCTGAATTTCCTCTTGCGTTAATCAGCATTCCTTTTGATATAGCTTTAGCCTTATCCTTTAATGAATCAGATTTGGTCTTAGACATCTCCTCAATTCCGCCATTAATGGTCCTGCTCATATTTAAGCCGGTATCTCCATCAGGAATAGGGAACACATTTAAGTCATTAACTATATCAATGTTTTTCTTTAAATTATCCGCTCCCGCTTTAACAAGCATTTCAAATAATTTTCCATCAATTTTTGTTATATTTAAATAATTCATAATAATCTCCCGATGTACCTAAATACACCTATCTATTTGATTTTATAATATTTTGGCAAAACATTCAAGAAAAAACAAAACCATTAGAAATACACATACACCTTTTTGAATAAAATTAGGTAAAATAAATGGTTTTATTCCAAAAAGAAAAAATAAAGAATAAAAAATAAAATTAAGATATGATATAATTTAAAAGATGAGGCTAAATTATGTTAAGAGAAGATATCAAAGATTTTTTAAATACAATTCCAAAAGATGTTACGATTGTCGCGGCAACAAAATATGTTGGTTATAACGAAATGATAGATTTATATAATGCCGGAGTTAATAATTTTGGTGAGAATAGGACAGATGCATTTTTAGATAAATATAACCATTTATTTGAATATGATATAAAGTGGCATTTTATCGGTCATCTACAGAAAAACAAATGTAAGGATATCATAAATAAAATTGACTTTCTTCATTCACTTGATTCACTTGAACTTGCAAATAAAATTGAGAAATACAGAGTCAATAAATTAGACACATTTATTGAAGTATCAGTAAATCTAGAGGAAAATAAAAACGGTGTTCCTTATTATGAACTAGATAACTTTTTTAAAGAAGTTTTAAAATATAAAAAAATAAATGTTGTAGGCCTTATGATGATGGCTGTAAAAAATGATAATGAAGAAGATTTGCATAATGAATTTTCCAAACTGAAATCATTAAAAGAAGAATTAGAAAAGAAATTTAATGTTAATTTACCATATTTATCTATGGGTATGAGTGATGATTATAAGGAAGCTATAGACTGTGGTGCTACTCACATAAGATTAGGTAGAATATTATGGAAGATTTAGAATTATTTTTAAAAAATATTTTTCTAAATGCTTCAGATTTAAAAGGTAATGATTATATCATTACGGGTTTTTTAGATGAGACTTATCAGAAGAATTTAGAAGAATATTTGAAATATCATAAGAATCTTAAATTTTATAAATCCGGTGGTTTTATAAATTCAGTTAGAAACAGAGTGATTATCACAAAGGATGATAAAAAATATGATTTTGATATTATAGTTTTAAAAATAATATTTAATGACAAATTTAATTTTTTGAACCATAAGAATATTTTAGGATCTTTAATGAGTTTAGGTGTTAAAAGAGAAGTTATCGGTGACATTATTAAAAATGATGATAAGTGGTATTTTGCAGTAACTAAAGAAATTTATCCTTTTATCTTAAATGAATTTCATCAGGTAGGAAATAAAAAAATAGAAATTGAAAAAGAAAATAATATATTAGAAGAAGTAATAAATCTTAAGTATGAAAAGATAATTGTTAGTAGTATGAGAGCTGATTTAATAATTAAAGATTCATTTCATATTCCTAGAATTAAGGCTCAAGAATGTATTAGAGAAGGACTTGTTTTTGTCAATCATCTTGAGATTCATAAAAATGATTTATTAATTGATATTGGTGATGAAGTTAATTTAAGAGGAAAAGGCAAGATTAAATTAGTAGAATATTTAGGAGAAACTAAAAGCGATAAAAAGATTATTAAAATCGGGAGGTTTATCTAGTGAATAAATTAAGTGAATATAATATCGGCATTATTGCCGCAATGGAAAATGAATTTAATATTATATATGAAAATATGAAATCAACAGAAAGCGAAAAAGTTTTCGATACAAAATATTATATAGGAAGAATAAATAATATTGATGTAGTTTTAGTAAAAAGTGGTATAGGCAAGGTTAATGCAGCATCTGCTACAACAACATTAATAGATCATTTTGGATGTAATCTGATTATTAATAGCGGTATCGCAGGAGGTATTAAGCCAGTTAAGACAAGAGATCTTGTTATTGCATCATCACTTGTATATAATGATTTCGATATAACTAATTTTGGTTATGAATATGGTCAAGTGCCAGGTATGCCTAAATTATTTTTAGCTAATCCTAATCTACTTATTTGTTTTAAGCAGTTATTAAACAAACTTAATATTAAATATCTTGAAGGGATTATTGCATCAGGTGATAAATTCGCAAGAAGTATGGATATTATTAAAGATAATAAAGGTTTAAATATATTAGCCGTTGATATGGAAAGTGCCGCAGTTGCCCAGGTAGCGACAAAGGCTGGAGTAGATTTTATGATAATAAGATTTATATCTGATATTATTGGTGAAGAATCACAAATTGAATTTTATGATAAATTTGAAGAAGAGATGGCCTCTTCCTCAGCTAAAATTACACTTAGTTTAATAGAAAGTCTTGAAATATGAAATATTACGCAGTTAAAGCAAAGGAAGGAAATAAAATATTTGATAATTGGGACGATGCTAAAGAATATATTTCTAAATCAAGCAATATAAAGCATAAATCATTTCTCAGCAAAGAAGAGGCAGAACTTTTTTTAGAAGATAAGGTATTAGATGATAATATAAAAGAACCCAAAGCTTATATTGATGGGTCATTTAATAAATTAAATAATGAATATTCATTTGGTGGTGTACTAATTATAGATAATAAAGAATATCATTTTAAGAAAAAATATGAAGCTGATATGTATTCTATATATCATAATGTAGCAGGAGAAATAAAAGGTGCGGGCTATATAATCAATCACGCTATTAATCTTGGTATTAAAAAACTTCACATATTTTATGATTATATAGGAATAGAGAAGTGGTGGGACTATAGTTGGAAGGCAAATAGTAAAATAGGAGTTATATATCAAGAATTTGCCAAAAATAATCATGATAAAATTGAAATTGTATTTCATAAGATAAAAAGTCATACCAATAACAAATATAATGATATGGCTGACTTTCTGGCAAAAGAAGCACTGAAGGGGTGATTTTATGCCTTTTAAATTAGTTTCAAATTATAAGCCTACAGGAGATCAGCCTAAGGCAATTGAAAAAATAATTTCTAATTTTGACAACGGAATAAAAAGACAAACTCTGCTTGGTGCGACTGGTACAGGCAAAACTTTTACTATGGCCAATGTTATAGAAAAACTTGGTAAAAAGACATTGGTTTTAGCTCATAACAAGACTTTAGCAGGGCAATTATATAATGAACTTAAGGCGCTGTTTCCTGATAATCATGTAGAATATTTTATTTCTTATTATGATTATTATCAGCCTGAAGCATATGTTGTATCAAGTGATACTTATATCGAAAAGGATGCCCAAATAAATGATGAAATTGATGAACTTCGTCATAGCGCTACAGCCGCACTTATGGATTATGATGATGTCATAGTTGTGGCATCTGTTTCCTGTATCTATGGTATTGGTGATCCTAGTGATTATAAAGATACAATGCTTAATATAAGGGTTGGAGAAACTTATAACAGAAAGAAACTTTTATCAAAACTTGTTGAGATGCAGTTTGAAAGAAACGATATTGATTTTAAAAGAGGTTCTTTTAGATTAAGAGGCGATGTTTTGGAAATCATTCCACCATCAGAACACGCAAAAGGTATAAAAATAGAATTTTTTGATGATGAAGTAGAAAAAATCAAAACCTTCGATGTTTTAACAGGCAAAAATATTGACGATGTAATGTTTGCTAATATTTTCGCGGCAACTCACTTTGTAACTAATAAATCAAAACTTGATGAAGCAATAAGAAGGATAAAAGAAGAATTAAAAGAAACTAAAAATAAATTTTTAGATGAAGGTAAACCTCTTGAGGCAGAAAGAATTGAACAAAGAACAAAATATGATATTGAAATGCTTGAACAGACAGGGTTCTGTAGTGGAATAGAAAATTATTCAAGACATCTAGCATTAAGAGGTGAAGGTGAGACACCTTCAACACTAGTTGATTTTTTTGATGATGACTTCTTGTTGATAGTTGATGAATCACATGTTACATTACCACAGGTTAGGGGCATGTATAATGGTGATAGACAAAGGAAATTGAATTTAGTAAATTATGGTTTTAGACTTCCTAGTGCCCTAGATAACAGACCGCTTAAATTTGAAGAATTTGATAAAAAAATCAATCAAGTACTATATTTATCAGCTACACCTGCAGAATTTGAATCAGAATACCCTATCACTGAACAGATAATAAGGCCAACAGGTTTACTAGATCCGGAAATTGAAGTGAGAAAGACTTTAGGACAAATTGATGATATTTTTGCTGAAATAAATAAAAGAGTTAATAATAATGAAAGAACATTAATAACTACTCTTACGATAAAAATGAGCGAGGATTTAACAGATTATTTAAAGAAATTAGGAGTTAAGGTTGCATATCTTCATTCAGAAATAAAATCATTAGAACGTCTAGAGATTCTAAAAGATTTAAGAAGCGGTAAATATGATTGTCTTGTCGGTATCAATTTATTAAGAGAGGGTCTTGATTTACCGGAAGTATCATTAATATGCATACTTGATGCTGATAAACAAGGTTTCTTAAGAAGTGAAAGATCACTTATTCAGACTATCGGTAGAGCGGCGAGAAATGAACATGGTAAAGTAATAATGTATGCTGATACTATGAGCGAAGCAATGGAAAATGCCATTAAAGAGACAAAAAGAAGAAGACAAATTCAAATAGAATATAATGAAAAAAATAATATAATACCAAAAACAATTATAAAAGAAATACCTAAGTCAATTACAATGAAGCAGGCTGCAATTGATGAAAATGTATCTAGAATGTATCATAAGAAGATGACGAAAGAAGAAAAGATTAATTTGATTGCTAATCTAGAAGAAGAAATGAAGCTGTATGCAAAAGAACTTAATTTCGAAGCTGCAGCTGAAATAAGAGATATAATATTTGAACTTAAAGCTGAAAAATAGAAAGGAGAAAATATGCCACATTCATCAGGTGGAGGATCATCAGTAGGAGGAACACACGGAGGAAGTGCTGGATCAAGCGGATATTATCGTAGCTCAAAAACATATTTTGAAGGGAGTAGACTATTTTATTATTATGAAGGAAATGTCCTTCATAGAATATATTTAAGTGGGAGCCCTAAAGCTGCGAAAAAGAGTAATATTCTTTCGTTGGTTATCTTATCAATTGTTTTTTTAGCAGCAATTTTTGTGTTTGTTTTTTCACAATATAGGAATCCTAAAAAATTAAATACAACATTTACCACAAATGATATAGTTATTACTGATACAAATAATATAATTGATGATGAATCAAAAACAAAATTAAATAACACATTAGAAATATTTTTAGATAAAACAGGAATAGCACCTGCGGTTATATTTATATCTAATGATGAATGGAAGACAACTTACAGTTCTTTAGAAAAATATGCTTATCATGAGTATGTAAAATTATTTAATGATGAGGATCACTGGCTTATAGTTTATTCATCTGATAAGGATAGAGTAGACGCTAATTGGTCATTTGAAGGAATGCAAGGAGATAATACTGATTCTATTTTATCAGAAAGAATTACTGATAATTTTAACAATGAAATTTATAATTCTTTAAAAACTAAAAACTCACCATTTGAATCAATAAATAAAGCATTTAGTAATTTAAATGAAACAGTAATGGAATCAGGATTCTACACAAGTGCTATAGTTGTAGTAATTTATGTGGCAATTGAGATAGCAGTGATATTTGGTATTGTAGGAAGTATTAAAGGGCTACTTAAAATGTCAAAATATAGTAATGCAGTTGAGGTAAAGGCTGATTCTAAAATCGCTAGATGCGAATTATGCGGTACAGAATATATCGTTGGTGTAGTAACAAGATGCCCAAAATGTAAAGCAAGCCTTCCTGGTGATGATTCAGATAAGGAAAACAAAAATGAATCTTGATAAAACTTATAAAGTAATAATTGAATCTTTTGATGTAAATGGGTATGGCGTAACTCATATAGATGATAAGGTAATATTTGTCTTATATGCTTTAGAAGATGAAGAAGTTCTAATTAAAATAATAAATGAACATAAAAAATATGCCTTTGCTGAAGCAGTAGAAATATTAAAAAAATCACCTCATAGAGTTTTATCTTTAGAAGAAATAAAAGAATTATCAGGTGAAATTGATTTAGCTCATATAGATTATGAGACAGAATTAAAAATAAAAGAAAATAAAGTAAAGAACACTTTAAAATTAGATGGTTATAAATTTAATAGTATTATTAAATCAGATAAAATAAATCATTATAGAAATAAAATAATGGTACCATTTCAAAGTATTAATAATGGTGAAGATTATGAAGTTATATCAGGTTTTTATGAAAAGAAAAGCCATCATATAATTGATTCAAATAATGATATTTTATCAAATGAAACTGCAAATAATATCATTTATTTAATTAAAAGATATCTTATGCTTTTTCATGTGCCTATTTATAATGAAGAAACAAAAAAAGGTATATTTAAAGAGGTAATGATAAGAAATACCATAAATAATGATTATATGGTGGTTTTAATTGTTACAAAGAAATATGATTTTTCTAATTTAATTGAGATTCTTACAAATGAATTTAAAGAAATCAAATCTATTTATATCAATATAAATGATAATAAAAACAATGTCTTATTAGCAGATGAGTTTATATTGATATATGGAGATAAGACGATTACAGAAAATATATTAGGTCTTAATTTTGAAGTTTTGCCTAAAGCATTTATGCAAGTAAACCATGATCAGTGTGAAAAATTATATTTAGAAGCATTAAGAATGGCTGAATTAAAAAAAGATATGAATGTTATAGATGCATACTGTGGCATCGGATCTATTACTCTTAATATCGCTAAAAGTGTAAATCATGTATATGGAATTGAAATAGTAGAAGATGCGATAATAAGCGCAAATAAAAATAAAGAATTAAATAATATATATAATGTAGATTTTATCTTGGGAAGCTGTGAAGATGAAATTGTTAAATTATCTAATAAAAACAATATTGATTTAATTATTTTTGATCCACCTAGAAAAGGCTGTGATAAAAAATTTATAGATACAGTTGCTGAAATGAAAATAAAAAAGATTGTTTATATTTCCTGTAATATCGCAACAGCCAAAAGAGACATTGATATATTAATCAGCAGAGGATATGAATTAAAAGAGGTTACACCTGTAGATCTGTTCAGTCGTTGTTCACATGTAGAGACAATCACATTACTAGTTCGTAATGATGCTAAGTAAAAAGTTAAAAAAGTGGCTTAAACACTGAATTTTTTGGTATTTTTAGCCTCTTTTTTTTATGCCTAAAAAAAACGAACTAGTCATAGCCCAAGTCTTGAGGGGATGTATGTGGATATGGGGGGTCTATGACTAGATGAAAGGTCCTAACCATGTCTTAATGACTAGATCTGGAATAGATGGCTTGAACTAATCATCAAACTAAAACACCTCTAGAGAAGTGGCAACTATATTACTAGACGAACAATGATTTTTATTGATTTAAAATCATATTATGATATAATAATTATAATTGAGGGAGTTGTCTTAATGAATAAAAAATCAGAAATTTTAATTTATAATTTACCTGATGGAAGTAGTAATGTTGAAGTTTTATTGAATGAAGATGATATATGGATGACACAAGCAGCTTTGTCACAATTATTCCAAACTTCAACACAAAATATTACAATGCATATAAAAAATATATATGATGAAGGTGAACTTGAGGAATCTCGAACATGTAAGTCGGACTTACAGGTTCAAATAGAAGGAAATAGACAAGTAAAAAGAAATGTTAAAATATACAATCTTGAAATGATTATTGCTATAGGGTTTAGAGCAAAATCTAGTGTTGGAAATTCATTTAGAATTTGGGCAAATAAAACATTAAATGAATTTATGAAAAAAGGATTTATCTTAGATGATAAGAGATTAGAAGATCCTTCTAAATTTGGACATGATTATTTTGATGAATTATTATCTAGGATTAAAGCAATCCGTGCTTCTAAAAAAAGATTTTATCAAAAGATTCTTGAAATATATTCTACAAGTATTGATTACAATCAAAATGATGAAGAAACTTTATTATTTTTTAAAACTGTTCAGAATAAATTACATTATGCAATTTCAGGTGAAACTGCAGCTGAATTAATTTATCATAGAGCTGATTCTACTAAGGATAATATGGGGTTAACATCTTGAAGCGGTGCTAGAGTTCAAAAGGTGGATGTAACTATTGCTAAAAATTATTTATCAAAAGAAGAATTAGATTCCTTAAATCAAATTGTTAATATGTATTTGGATCATGCTGAAAGAATGGCTAAATCAAATATTGTAATGTATATGTCAGATTGGAAAGAAGCATTAGATGAATTCTTAAGGTTTGAAAGAGTTGATATCTTAAATGGTCCAGGAAAAATTAGTCATAAACTAGCAGAACAAAAGGCATTAAAAGAATATGAAAAATATGATTTGGAAAGACAAAATCAAATTGAAAAAGAAATTGATTCTAAATTGATAAACATTTTAAAGGAAAATAAGTAGTATGGATAAAAAAGAACTTGGCTTAAAAATTAAGTCTATTAGGAAGGAAAAAGGATTATCCCAAAAAGAATTAGCTTCTCTTATGGGATATAAAGATGTCTCAACAATTGCTAAAATTGAAACTGGTGTTAATGATGTTACAACTGAAACTTTGTACAAATTAGCAAATTATTTATCAGTAGATATTCGTGATATATTAAATTTTAATGCAATTTATAATAATGATTATGTCAAATATATAAGAAGTATGGTAGGACATAATAAAATAATAATGAATGCATCTGGTGCAATAATTGAAAAAGATGGGAAAATTTTATTACAAAGAAGAAGTGATAATGGAAAGTGGGGACTTCCTGGTGGCATTATGGAGATAGATGAAACTTATCATGAAGGTGCTATAAGAGAAATTAAAGAAGAAACGGGATTAGATATCAAAATAGATTATTTAGTTGGCATTTACCATAATAAAAATTTAGAATGGCCAAGTGGTGATAAGGCTCACGTTATTTGTGCTGTTTTTAAAGCACATATTATATCTGGTACAATACAAAAGGATCATGAATCGTTAGAATTAAAATTTTTTGCAAAAGATGAATTACCACCAATTGCATCAATTGATCATAGAAATGCTATAAAAGATTTTTTTGATGGTGTTAAAAATAACGTTATATAATTTTAAAACAAAATGAGCTATTTATTAATAAGATTCATCTAGTAGTTTTAGGATAATAAAGCGAGAATCCTCGGCTATTCAATTCCCTAGATGATAGCTTTTGATAAAAAGGGTGAATTTTTCATTGATAATGATGTTAACCCCAAATCTTGGACTCGAGGAATCAGCC
>CAKZZJ010000143.1 GCA_937885165.1 uncultured Caryophanales bacterium | reverse complement strand
AATTTATCTCCTCCTTTTTATTTTTTTTGATATTATACTATTTTAATTTATAATTTTCCATAAATATGGTAAAAATATTGTAAAAATAATTAAATAATAATATAATAAGTAGGTTAGAAGGATGGTGTTTATGAAGAAAAAAATATTATTTATCATATTTTCATTTTTGTTTATTTTCCTTACAAGCTGCAATATTTTGATATATAATTCATCTGGTACGACAACTAGTAAATCTGATATAAGAGTATATAATTATAAAAACAGCACTAAGCCCATAACATTATATGGCAGAGATTTTAGTGTAACTTATGATTCTAGTAAGGCTGATACATATAAAAATAAAGGTGAAGCAGTAAAAAGCGCTATGGAAGAAGGCAAGAAGAAATATTCTGATATAGCAAAATTATATGAAGATTTTGTGGATGGATATTATTACTTATATGATGAGTACTGTTATCAAGGAATTATCGCTGATACCACTGCTAAAGATAAAGATTATGATTTACAAGATGAGATATATGCACTAATTTTAGATATTGAAGTAATAGATCAGGAAATTGATATTGCAGCATCCAAATCAAAATACAGAAATTCATATTTTGAAGGCTGGACTGATGCAGAAATAGATGAATATATTGAATCATTAGACCCTGAGGCAACAAAAGTAGAAAATGATATCGAAACAAAGATGAAAGAAGCATTATCATCATATTATGGTGGTGAAACATCAGGCTTTGATGCGTTAAAGTTATATGTATCTTACGCAAATGAACTTGCAAAATTAAAAGATTATGATGATTATTTAGAATATGCATATGAAAATGTATATTCACGTGAATATAGTGTTGAAGACACAAATAATTTAAAAACTTATATAGATAATACAATTATTCCTTTAAATGAAGAAGCTTTAAAAAATTTCTTAGATTTTAAAGACACCTCATCTAGAAGTGATTATAATAGTTTCTTGAATTTATATTCTAATTTTTATGCATATTATTTGGATTATTTTGATTCTTATGCAAATAAATTAGGTGGAGATTATTTAAAAAGTTATAAAACATATTTTGAATCAGGGAATTATTTTTATAGTTCAAATGAAAATGATAATGTTACAGCATATGTTGGTAATTTTGCCGATGGTACACCTTATATGTTTATGGGCCCTGACAATCAATCATCTTCTACTTTCATCCATGAATTTGGTCATTATAATGCAACATTAACTGGTGGGGATAGTGGTTCTTATGATTTAGCAGAAACACAGTCTCAAGGTAATGAATTATTATATTATCTTTATTTAAAATCAAGTGATATTGCAAAAAATACTGTAATTAATGCTTATTTAAATTATCAAATTTATTCTATGACTGATTCTGTAATTTCAGGATTCTTAATTAATGAAATGGAAAAAGAAATATATCAGAATGATATTTCAAATATTACTGAATCAGATTTATATGATATTTGGGATAAATTATGTGATGAAAATAATTTAAGCGATTATAAAGATTATAATGATTGGATGTTACAAGTATTACTAAATTATCAAGGATATTATATAAGTTACGCAACAAGTGCTATTGCATCACTTGAATTATATGCATCTGCATTAAATAATTATGATGAAGCTTTGGAAAAATACAAAATTATTTACAGAAAGCATAGTAGTGGTTCTACATTTACAAGCATACTAGAAGATGCAGGTTTATATAGTGTGTTTGATAAGAATACATATGATTTAATTAATACAATTGTTAAATAAAAGTTTTATAATAAAATATATTTATGAGGTGAAAAATCGCCTCATTTTTTTTGGGAAAGAATATTTAAAATTAGTTAAAACAATTATAAAATACAGCGATTTTTAGAAATCAAAAATGAAAAGAAAACGAAGAAGAAAATTTTAATTTTTGGACTTGTCTTAGGCAATGTGCAAATAAAGGAAATGAGACACATAAATTACACAATCAAATCCATCTACTACTAAAGAATCACCAATATCTTCTAATGCTTTAGAAACTTTTAAAGTAAGTTTTGATTAAAATGATGACTCAAGTGTAGTTGCAGTTGAAAAAAATACATTTACAAGCGTGCTTGAAGATGCAGACTTATATAACGTATTTGATGGGTATGCATATTAATTAGTTGTTACTATCTTACCTGAAGCATATAAGACTGATGTTAAATTCAATTAATTAAGGTTTCAAAACAAAAAGAATAAGTAAGAAATAAAAAAGAAGATCAAATGATTTAATTCAAAAATCTTCCTTTTTTCAATTCAATTAGTTTCTTAAGCATCCTAACGGAACAACATAAACTCTTATATCTCTTACTGCTAGTGATTCAAATAATAATCCAAACGTCATCATGTCTTTTAAAAGACCACTAGAGGATAAGCCTAATGATTCTGTGGCTATTGAAGGGTCAACATAGTGTCTTGTTGCCTTAGTTCTAACTATAGTTTTTGATCTAAAGTAGGGATTCCAGGCATTTAATTCTTCGACCACATATAAATTTTTTAAAGCATTCATATATTTAGTAAATGTTTCTTTATCAAAAGTGTCTTCAAATGATTTAATATCATTTTTTAAAGTTTCGTCTGTAGTTGCAACAGAAATATTTCTTGAATAGGCCCTTAAAAGATGTTTGGCTCTTTGTCCATCTTTTCTTAAAGAAATTTCATTTAAAGAAAATATATCTTCGCTAGTTAATCTCATAATATGAAAATGCCTGTTCTAGTGCTGCTTCTTTATCACCTATCAGTGATAGTGGCCAGCCACCTCTACAAATAAGATATGCATAATCCCCAATTGTCAAATCAGACATACAAGGATTAAATTCATTATTTAATATTTTTTTATTGAAACGTTGCCTTTGCTTTCCCCACATTCATAAAGCGACATTGTTCTCATCATTTTTTTGTAAATCTTCCATTTCCTGTATGTCTTATATTATCAACTGAATCATCATATTTTTCTTTGTCAGATAAACTTCCTGTTAATATATTGCCCAAAACTTCTTGATTCATCTATTTCAACCTTAATTTGATCCCAAATAAATGATATGTGTTGCCATTCATCAATTAGAATTGGATTTTCACCCTGATTTAAGAATTCAACCGGTCCATTTTTAGCAAACTCAATCAAATTTTTTCTGGTTAGAATCGGCATTTAATCTATTACTGTTTTAGCCTGTTTTTTGCATGTTGTTGACTTACCACACCATTTAGGTCCAACAACCAGTACTGCTCCTTTCGATCTTAAAGAAAAAGCTAAAACATCATCAAATAATCTTGGTGTATAATCAAATTTATCACTCATAAAAACCTCACATTATTGCTTATTTTCCCAAATAATATCATTAAACCGAAAGAATGTTAGACTCTAAACCAAAAGAATGTATGAAATATGATTTAAATAAACTTATTAGTATTAAAAATATATTCTTAATGCCTTTTTTTCTCGCTTTAGTATCTTTTTTGTAAATGTTTTAAAAAATATGTATTTTTATTCTGTTTGAAATATAGTAATTATTGTTATATAATTACTAAAAAGTTATTTGCGAGGTTGTTAAAATGTTAATTGAAATTAAAGATGCTAGAAAAGAATATGGTAGTGGTGAATCACTTGTAAAAGCACTTGATGGTGTAAACTTATCCCTTGATGAAGGTAAGGTATATGTTGTATTAGGACCATCTGGTTCTGGTAAGTCTACACTTCTTAATATGATTGGTGGGCTTGATACATTAACCAGCGGCAGCATTGTTGTTGATGGTATTGATATATCTAATGCCAACAAAAAGGGTCTGACTGATTATAGAAGAAAAGTTATAGGTTTTGTATTCCAGTTTTATAATCTGGTTCCTGATTTAACAGCACTTGAAAATATAGAGGTTGTATCAGATATATCTAATAAAGAAAATAATCTTGATATTGATGATATTATGGAATCTCTTGAAATTGCTAATTTAAAAGATAGATTTCCAAGAGAATTATCTGGTGGTCAGCAACAAAGAATAGCAATCGCTAGAGCTTTGGTAAAAAATCCTAAGATATTACTTTGTGATGAACTTACAGGAGCGCTTGATACAAAATCATCAAGAAGTGTACTAAAGGTTATAGAAAAAGTTAATCAAAAATATCATACTACTATTATAATTATTACTCACAATGAGGTTATTCAGGGTATTGCCGATGTAATTATCAGATTTAAAGATGGTAATGTAAATAGTGTTGAAGATAATAAAAATAAGATTACTGCAGATGAATTAGAATTATAGTGAGGAATAAAGATGAAATTAAATTTAAAGCTTAATAACAGATATAAGCATAACATTAAAAGCAATATCATCTTTTATATCGCTGCAAGTATATTAACAATGCTATGTGTCATGGCTTTCGCACTTCTTTATACCTGTGGTACAGGTATACAAAATTATGTTAATAACTTATTTAAAGAAAAAATTGTTGAGGATGCTAATTTTTCTGCTTTTTCGACTATTAAAGATGAAGAAATACCAATAATCGAGGAAAAGTTTAATGTTTTGCTTGAAAAACAACAATATTTTGATGCCCTTGAGACAAAAACACTTGATGATGATGGTAATGATGTAACAACTGATAATACTCGTGCAAGAATATTCAGTGAAAATACAAAAACAAATTTATATACTATAACTGAACAAAAGAGCGGATATAATTTAAGTTCTGTTTCAGAATTGAAAAATGATGAAATAGTAATCAATGAAAAATATGCAATAAAGCATAATATTAGTTTAGAAAGTGACAATTCTAGAATCATTATCGGCGAAAAGAAATATAAGATAGTAGGCTTTTTTGTAAGACCTGACTATTTATATATGGTTGAAAATGCTACAGATACTTATGCAAATTACAATTCATTTTTCATTGCTTATCTAAATGATGATGAATTTAATGAATATAATTCTGTATCAGGTGGAAATATTTCATTTGCTACAACATATTCTTTAAAATATGATGTTGGTGGTTTAACTGATGTTGATAAATTAAGAACTTATTTATTTGATAATTACATTGTATATCAGTACAATGTAGCATTAACATCAGGAAGAATTAAAATGCTATATACAAGACCAAAAATGTATATTTCATTTTCTTTCTTGTTTTTGGCAATAACACCTATTGCGGTTGTTGCTTTAATAGCTATTGTCTTAAATATTAAGATTAAGAATGATCAGAAGATTATAGGTACTATTGAAGCACTAGGATATAGTGGTAAAGAGGTATGCTATCATTATGCAATTTTGTCAGTCATACCAGGTATTATCGGTGGGATTCTTATGACAATTATAGTCTACATTTCATCGGGGTTCTTCGGTAAACTCGCGACCGGTGATTTTGAAGTAATGAAGATTGACTTTATTTATCCATGGTATATGGCGATTTTAGGTATTACAATACCTTCAATTATCTATGTTCTCGCTTCAATAGTCACAGTTAAGGTATTAATTAATAAACCAATAACAACATTATTAAGAGGTGCTGGAACTAAATCAAAGGCATCTAGTTTTCTTACTAAAAAAAGAACAAAAATTACTTATAAATTCGCTTTAAGATCACTTGTAATCAATAAAGGCAGAACTTTTGTAGTATTTTTAGGTGTAATGATATCAACTCTTATTATCACACTATCACTTATGATGTTTGATACAATTGATGGTATAGTATCACAAGCTATGAAAAAAGCGGGTGATTTTGAGTATGAATATACTCTTTCTATACCACAGCTTGCAAGTGAAGAGGACATCAGCAGTCAGGATGAAAATTATATGATTGCGACAATTTATGAATATAATGATAGAAAGATACCTCTTATGGGGGCTTCTACTTCTAATATGAATCTTTGGTATACAACCTTAGTTGATGGTACAAAAATTACTTCTTTAACAGATGATGATTTTTACATGTCTAAGCTTTGTGCTAGATTAATGAAAGTAAATGTAGGAGATGAAATAACTATTTATTCAAATTTCAATAAAGAGCCTCTAAAATTTACGTTAACAGGAATTATAGATAATGGATTATTATCATATATAATTACTACTAAAGCAAATGTCATAGATTCTTATTTTTCTACAATATATTCTTTATTTTCTTCTGGAGAGTTTGACAGTGAATTAGTTGATGTAATAATGGACTTCTTTACCGAAGAAAAAAAAGAAGGTAAATTTGAAAATCTTTATAATATAGTATTATCAAAAGAATCATTAGGTGATAAGATTGAATCATCAGATATTTTAAATATCTTCCAAAAATCATCTATAGAGAAACAAAAAGATGCAAAATTAAAAGAAAGAACACCTATTATATATACAGTATTAATAATAGGTATACTTATTTGTGTAATTGCTGTATTTACTGTAGTTAATGTTATAATTGAAGATAATCAAGGAAATATCTCAATGCTTATGGTTTTAGGATATAAACAAAGCGAAATAAACAGAATGATAATTGATGGTAACCATGTACTTGTACCAATTGGTATAGGAGTAGGTATTCCGCTTGCTTATCTTATACTGTCGATATATTTCAGATCAACTGTGGAAAATAACAATATTATCATGCCTGTAACAATTAGCATAAAAACAATATTTATTGTTATCGGTACTATTATTGCAACCTACGCACTAACATTGCTTGCTTTAAAGAGAAAAGCTGCAAGAGTCAATATGATAGACTCATTAAAAGATAATAGATAAAGTGGTTGATTAATTTCAACTGCTTTTTTTTGCAAAAAAAAGAGCCTAAGCTCTTTATAAATCTTCATTATATATTTCATTTATAGCTTCAATTATTTCATCATCATCAACTTTTACATAAACTTTATTCTTGTTACTTGCATATTGTGTATTTACAAGCGTTTCTGCACCTTTGTCTATAAATTCAATATCAGCAATTCCGTTCATTGTTACAATGTAACTGTCGCTCAACCATATACCTTTGAGGCCTGTTCTTTCCTCAAATGTTACGGTAACAGTGACATTTTCCGCGGGCATGGTATAATAAAAAAATCCATCACAACCAATATTTCCCCATTTTTCTTTTTTACAGGTAAGTTCCATTCCGCTTGCGGTCTTTACAGAAATATCACCCAC
>CAKZZJ010000142.1 GCA_937885165.1 uncultured Caryophanales bacterium | reverse complement strand
CACGACGCTCTTCCGATCTCGATACTTATTATGAAATAGTATTCACAACAGACGAACCATATACTGCAGATAAATATTACATTATGCAAAATGGTAAATATGTTCTTGCTGATAATGCAAATTATGAAGCTTATTCTAAGAATCTATATCCTGATTTCTATCAGATGTTAGATGAAAGCACATATACTATAGAAACATTAACAGCTAATACATATACAACAAATATGTATTATATATTAGAAGATGTTTATAGAACATTTAATACTCCATCTTATGATTCATCTATCAAATATTATCAAAAACAAGAATATAAGAGAGTTGTATTTGATAGTTCAAGCGCACTAGATTCAAGAATTGATACCGAAAAAGTATATAAACTTTATAATGATAATTATATAGAAGTCGCAAAAGGTAGCTATAACTCAAGCGATAAATATTATGTAAAGAGCACAAATTATACTGAAGCAGCAGTAACAGAAGATAATTTCTCTTCATTATTACAAAAAGGTTTATATATTAAAGATGTTATCAATACTGCAAATGGAAATGTAGATCAATATATTAAATTAGTAACATTTGATTCTAATGAAACATATTATGTTAAAGCATATGAATATAATAATGTTAATATTAATAACATAAATATGCTTAACCAGTATTATAATGATAATGAATATTCATTATATTATTTAGATAATGATACATATAAAAAGGTTGAAAAGATAACTGAAAATAACTTCAGTTCATACGCTAGCAATTTATATTTCATAGATAATAACAAATATGTATCATGTAACGAAAATTCAGAATTTGATGCCAACAAAATTTACTATTTCAAGGTAGATAATATTTATTATGAAGCTCCATATAATCCAAGTTATACATATTACACTAAAGAAGAAGTTTATGAAGCAAAGACATTTGCTACTGAAAAAGATTATAATTTATATTTAGTTCCAAGATTATATTATCTAAATACTACATATTCTAAAGCATATTCATATAAAGGTACTCAAACTCAATATTATGTATATAATAATGGAGATTATAACGAAGTTACAATTACATCAAATGAAGCATTTAATGAATATAAGGGCTTATATGTATATAATGATCAATATGATTTATTAGGTAGATATTATTTACTTGAAAATGGTGAATATAATTATTTAGATACATCAATTAATGCAAATAATTTTGATACATATAAAGAAACTGGTAATTTATACATTAAAAAAGCTGGCGCTTATATCAAAGTTGAAGAAAGTGATTCATATGTAAAAACTATCAATGATGTATCATCTTATGGTATTTATTACAGAAAAGTAAACGAAGATTATGAATTTGTTACTGTAACAAAAGATAATTTCAATAATTATAAAAATACAAATAATTTATATACATATGATAGCGGACAATATAAATTAGTAGAATCTACTGATTCATATGTTTCTCCTATAACATATTATGGCCTTGTTGAAGGAGAATATGTATTATTATCACTTGAAAATATTACTATATCATCATATGAATATGATATTTATGGTAAGAGTGAAGTATTTAAATTATCAGATAGTTATAATGAAAATAGTATTTATTATAATGAAGATAAAACATTAGTTGATGAAGATGGAAAATTAACTAATCAAGAATATAATGCTATATCTAATCTATATTTAAAGAATGATGAATATATTGAAGTATTCAAAAATAATACATTTGATTCATATTCTTATTATAAATTAAATGGAGATAAAACTTATACTTCAGTATCATTTGATAATGAAGATGAATATGAAGCATTCTTTAGTAATGCTACATTATATTATCTTGATAAAGATTTCTACACTCTTGCGACAAAGGGTTATGGTTATTATGGTTATGAAGTAGAAGAATATACAAAACTAGATAATAGTGCCCAATTTGATACAACAGTAACTTATTATGAAAAAGATTCAAACGATGTTTATACAAGTGTAGATGCAAGCGATGATTTCTCAACTAAATTAAGTAGTGGATTATATACTAGTCAGACAAAGACTCATTATCCAACATTCTATAAATACACTAACACTATTTCTTATGTATTTATAGATATAGATAAATATAATTATGTAGCTAACATTTATTATCAGCAAGATTCACTAGATACTAATAAATATAATTTAGCTACAGCATCTGATTTTGAAGACTACGGCTTATATAATAATATTATTGATACTTATTCTGATGTCAGTGTTGTAAAATATGATGCACTTTCAATTAAAACACAGGAAGAACTTAATAGTGCTATAGCAAATGGTACCATCTATACTTCATCATCTGATAATACATATTATTATGAAGTACCAGAAGGAGCTACTTATAATTCTAGCGAAACATATTATTCAAGAACCTTAAGTTATGAAAAGAATTATTATTATCTACAGACTGAAACTATAACATATACTAAAGCAGAATATTACAATGCTACAATAGATTATTATGTATCTAATGGTAATGGTTCATATACTAAAGTTAATGTAGAAGATGTAACAGATTATTATTCTAAGATGTCAAATACTGGTTTATATACAAAATCTATATCTTATTCATATAATCTTGCTACAAAAGATTCTTATGATGATTACGCAACAACTTCAGTTAATGATTTCTATACTCAAACTAAAGTATATGACATTATAACATTCTCGCTTGAAACACCTTATGAACAAGGTAAATATTATACAAAAGAATTGGTTAATGGTAATTATGAATATGTACTTGCTGAAGGTATGAGCATTGATGAATATGCTATTATCACTTATCCAGTATTCTATAAGACTGTTACAGTAAATGATTATGTAAAACTTGAAAATAGTTATGTAGAAGGAAATTATTCATCAAATAAATATTATTTAAAGACAGAATCTATAGTAAATGATAAAACAGTATATAGTTATGATTTTGCAGGTGAAGCAAATTATACTGATTACGCAATTTACCCAACATTCTATAATCAGAAACATGACCCTGTTGATTTGAGAGACATAACATATGAAAAAGATACATATTACTTATATGTAAGTGGAGAATATGTTCTTGCAACAGAAGAATTATCTTCTTATGCAATATATCCTACATTCTATCAAGAAGAATATAATCAATTATCAATTACATCATCTAATTATGTAAGTGGTATATATTATATTTATGATGATGTAACTCATAGTTATATTCTTGCAATAGATTCTATTGATACATATGCAATATATCCAACATTCTATACATATACATATGAAAATATAACATTAGATAATAATAGTTATACTCCTAATACATATTATTATTATGATATTGATAATCAAGTATATGTACTTGCAACAGAATCATCATTTAGTGCTTATGCTACAAGTCTTTATTTCTACGAAAAAGTTTATAGTGTAGATAATACAGCAGTAGCAAATTATGAAGCTAATAAATATTATTATATTAATAATGGTGAATATGTTTTAGCAACCAATTCTACTGCAATAAGTTATGCATCATATCCTCAATTCTATCAAAAGGATATGTCAGTTGTATCAAAAGAATATGTGCTTGCTAATTATGTAAAAGATAAATATTATATCAGCTATAATCCATATAAGGAAGTAAAAGTTACAACTGATAATTTTGCCGAATTAAGATCATCACTTTATGTATATGAAAATAATGAATATGTAGCTATAGGTGATAGCACATATGATGTAGATACTACTTATTATGAACTTGTAAATACTTATAATAAGACTAAAGTAACTACTGCTAATTTTGATTCATTAAAAGCTAATCTATATATTAGAACAAGTGATACTTATTCATATATTCTGGCATCAGATTTATCTTATGATAAACATCAAACATATTATGAATAAGTATCACTTGTTCTAATATAT
>CAKZZJ010000141.1 GCA_937885165.1 uncultured Caryophanales bacterium | reverse complement strand
ATTAGTCGGTTCAGGGTTGGCGAAAATATCATTATTTTGAATTGTTAATTGTAAAATATACTGTTGAGCATCATCAACATCCATTGGAATAGTAATTGGTATTTGTACATGATTGTTAATCATTTCATGGTTGCTCATTGTTATCCTCCACGTGTTCACATTCAATATTAATATTAATTGGCTCTTGTGTAGTTGTACTAGATGCATAAATATCAATCATAAATTGTTCGCCACGATAAATAGCATCAGGTATATTAATATCAAATTTCACTTCATTTTTATTTAATATTAAATTAATATCCTTTGTGAATCCACTATATTTTAAATTATTATCACTAATATAAGATACTTCTAAAATAACTTTATCTTGTGTTATGGCTGATGGCAATTGTATACGAGCTTTTTGGTTTGGCTTATATTCATCAGTTTCTAATAAAGCATTTTCTCTATCATTCATGTCATAGATTTTATATTTTAAGTAGCCAGAGTCGATAACAATACCATCTGTACCTGTTAGTATATTATCTAATGGTAATATACCACATTTATTTGCAGTTATATCTTTAGTATCTATTATTGGAGTAGCTGCAATGACGTAAACTGGAACACTAGCATTAGCAGGTGTATTTATAGCTGAACCATTAAAAGAGGCTGTTAGTGTATATGGTTCTGTATCAGCGATAAAATCACTATGCATAATATATTCAAATACACCTTGTCCTTCTGATGTTATTACAGAGCCAATATTTTTATTGTTCATTTTAAATTCTACTAATTGTGTGCCTAATGCGTCAAGTGTAAAATTAATAATTAATTTTTCTCGATAGTTAATATAATATTCTGTTTCGTCAAAGTTGATATTACATTCATTTTTTTGAATATGTAAATTAACTTCATCTTCAGCACTATTATACTGTGTGTTACCTTCAAAAATAATTTTAATTTTATATTTAGTTTCGTCATTATTTTCAGCATATTCTAATAATTCAGATTGTAAAGTATATTGATGTGTTAAATTTTGTTCATTATTGATATCTTGTAATCCGATAAATTTATAATCATATGTCCATATATAACTGTCACCATTATTATCAGCTCTATATATTGGTAATCCAATATAATATTTGATAAAACCATTAACTTGTTGGCTTAAATATGTATTAATAGTAAGAGAATCGTTATGAGCTTGTGTAACAATTGTACGATTTTCTTCTTCTCCAACGACATTGGTAATATTTAATGTTATATTTTTTGCAATAATATTCAATGTATAAGTTTTATTTATATCATTAAATAATGATGAGTCATGATATTTGAAAGTTAATGTATGTTCGCCTTTATTTAGATTGCCAATATCAAAACTAATATATTTATTAGATTCGGCAACATAATAATTGTTAATCATTACATCATCAATTAAAATATCAATAATACCATCTTTAACATTATACTGGTCTAATGTATCATATGTTAATTCCATTTGAACATTAGTATTAGGTAAACTATGTACAATATTATTTTCTAAATATAATGTTTCATTACTATTAACAATATTGTTGATAATAATATCATTAATGTCTATGTTGTTGACTTTAAAGTCAAAAGAGTATGTAGTTTGTTTATAATAATCATTATCTTCATAAACTATAGTCATAGGATATGTTCGTGCTTTTGATAATGTTAATGGCAATGTGATGTGTCCATTAATGACGTTTAAAGATTCACTTTCTTTTACATTATCAATATATAACGCTGCTATTCCAGTATTAATAACATTATTGGATTTATCAGTAAACATTGCATCAAAGTGGAATGTTTTATCAGGATAATACCATGTATGAGATGGTTGAATATTTACATTATTTTTTTGAATAATTAATCGTATATCAGCTTGACTATCATCGTACATATCACTATCGTCAGTATATTTAAAGGTGATATCATAATCATCTGTTGCAGGAACAAAAGGTACAATAACATCAATTTGATTAGCTATACTATCTGTTACAAATCCTTGTCCTATAATATTATCATTATATAATGCTGTTAATGTACCAGTTTTAGCATCGCCATATGATGTGGAAATTGTGTAATTAATAGTTGTTAATTCACCAGGTGCTCCATAAATATAATCCATAACAATCTCTGTTGGAATTTTACCAATGTGTAATGATGAATAGAAGTATGTATCTAAATAAATATCCATATTGTCAATATATTCAAGAGTGAAATTATGCTTACCAGTTGATATATTTATTGGTAGATTATCTTGATATGTTAATAAACCATTATTGATGTATATTGGAGTGTCGTTAATTTGTATATCGTCTATGTATAAATTAGCGTATCCTTGGTTAACAATTTGATTAGATACATCAGTAATATGAACATTAAGTTCAAAATCATATCCAATATCAGCATATAAATCTTCTGGTAAGTCGGAAACAATATTAAATATGCCAACACCAATATTTTTAACATTAATAGAATCGTTATAATACCCATCTGCACCAGAGTAATATATCACAATACTGTGTTGTCCAGCATCAGGGATATGTAACTTTGCTAATGTAAACTGTCCATTTTGAATATGGCTATTGCTGATAACAGGTTGATTATCAAGCTCAACATTAATTGTGCCATCTTGCACATAATTATTTTCTTCGTCAAATACTTCAATCAATAAATTGTTATTGATTTGAGCTTCAATTTTATCGTATTCAAAGATGATATGTGTATTTTGTGCTTTACTGGTAAAAAGATATTCATAATTAAAATCTTCATAATTAGAGTTTCTATTATTGCAAGATATGGTTAAGGTATGTTGACCTGCTTTAAGTAATGTATATGATAGATTTGTTTCAATTTGCAAATAATATTGTTGCTATAAAATAGAATAGAGCAAGTGATTTAATATTTTGATGCAACAAATAATTTATTATCAAAACACAAGTATATAAAAATAAAATTTGCTCCTATA
>CAKZZJ010000140.1 GCA_937885165.1 uncultured Caryophanales bacterium | reverse complement strand
ACCTCACTGCCTTTTGTTTTTTCATTAGGATAGATTACTGAAATATCAAGCACATTTGACTGAGGAGATATTACAGCAAGCTTACAGCCTGTTCTAAAGGCAGGGTCGACGCCAAGAACTGTCTTTTCTTTCATTGGTGGTTGAAGAAGTAAATTTTTTAAATTAAGAGCGAAGATTTTGATTGCTTGTGCTTCAGCTTCTTCATTCTTTATAGTTCTTATTTCTCTTGCGATAGATGGTGCGATAAGTCTCTTATATGCATCATTTACTGCCTCAATCAATTCATCTTTAAATAATGATTCTCTATTCCATGTTACTTTATATGTTAAATAATCAATATCACGTTCAGGCTGAAGTTCTACATTTACATTTATTACTTCTTCATCTTCAGCTCTATTTATCGCAAGTAATCTATGTGGCTTGATTCTTGAAATTGATTCAGAAAATTCATAATAAATTTTGTATTTTTCTTCAGGGTCATTATCGTTTTTCTTCTTATGAGTTGAGATAGTACCATAAATCAAAGCTTTATCTCTAATATAACTTCTATAATCTGCATTATCGCTTATTCTTTCAGCTACAATATATTTAGCGTATTCTAATGCTTTTTCAGCTGTAGGCACATTATCATTTAAATAAGGCATGATATAATAGTCCCTTTCGCCCTTTTGATAATTACGCATCATTACATCTGCTAAGCCTTCAAGCCCTAACGCGATAGCCTCAGTTGCTTTAGTTTTCTTCTTTTCCTTATATGGTCTATATAAATCTTCTACTTCAATTAGTTTAGTTGCGTTATTAATTTTTTCTTCAAGTTCAGGTGTAAGCAATTCTTTTTCAGCAATTAATCTTATAACATCATCTTTTCTCTTTTTAAGATTTACTTCATATTTATAATCTTCTTCGATGGCTCTGATTACTTCTTCATCCAAACCTCCTGTAGCTTCCTTTCTATATCTTGCGATAAAGGCTACAGTTTTATCATCATTTAGCATCAACAATACTTCTTTTGCCTGATTAGGCTTAATATTTAATTTAGCAGCTGTTTTAGAAACTATTTCATCATTGATAATACTATCTTCTTTTTTAGTTTCTTCTTTTATTTCTTTTACTTCTTCCATTTTTTTCTTCCTATTTTAGAAAAAAGAAGGCATTAAGCCTCCTCTTCAACAAATTCCTTCTCAACAAATATTTTAGCATAATTTATAACAGTGTAGAAGTTACTATAATTATAACTTGAATAATAGAATAAGCTATTGTCTTCACGATATTCACTACCGAAATTACCTTTAACTTCTTTAACAAGCTTATCATCAGTATAATAACAGAATAGAGGATATGATGTACCTGATGTACCAAATTTTGAATCATCCATTATTGATGCATTTTCAGAATAATCACTTGATGTAGTATCAACAATATATAATTTAGCTTTTTCAGTATGTGACTCATTATATAAATCTATACTATGCTGTAACTGAATCAAAAGATTAAAGAATTTTGTGTGGGTCTCATTTTTTTGATTTGTTGTTGTATCATCAGGATCACTATAATAATCTTTTGGATAAAATGCTGATAAATCAGTTGCGAAAATGAATACATAATCATAATGCATTGCCTGGTTTGTTGAATCTGTATGTTCAATAACTCCAGAATAACTCATCTTCTCGAAATTTACATCATATGTTTTATCATCTACCGTCAAAGTCTGAGTCTCAAGGAAATAATCAGGCTTCTCATTATCACTAGATAGTGCATTGACAACAACTATTGGTACTATTATCGCTGCTGCAACTACAACTACTATGATAGAGCTGATTATCCAAAACATTTTATTTTTTATTATTTGTTTAAAGCCACGCTTTTGTCCTTTAGTGGCTTCATTAGAAACTTTCTTTCTTTTGATTTGCGCCATAATATCTTCCCTTCTTTACGGATACTTTTGATATTTTATCACATTTTGATTTTATCTTCAATGAATAGTTTAATAAATTTAGAATACATCACGCCAAATTTTGGGATATTTTACTCATATCAATAACATTATTAAAATGACTTTATAAAGCTAGATTTAATAAATAATTTCTAGGTTTTTAAATGTTAATATAAGTTTCATAGACCATCATTATTATATAGATGCATCTTTTATATTAGAATTCTTCTTTTTTCTACCTTTAAATATAAATATAAGTGATATAAAAACTGATACAGAAAAACCTGAATAATCAATTAAGACATCTATCATGCTAGGTCCTCTACCAGCTGTTATAGCCTCTAATAAGAATTCTGTTAAAAATGCGAATAGAAATCCTGATCCAAAATGAATTATAAGCTTATATTTAAGTTTTATACTTAAAACATATACATAAAATAATAATGATACTATTCCAAGTATAACAAAATAGCCAAAATGACCAAAGAGTTTCCTTATGAATGTGTGAAATTCATCGTTTACTTCAACCTTAATTCCAAAAAAATTAAGAATTTTCGCTATAAAATTTGCAAATTCACTGCTCATATTACCAGATTTTTCCCCACTTGATAAAGAAAGATAAACATAAAATCCAAGCAGTGAAATATATAAAATACTTATTATAATTTTAAATACTTTCATTCTTTTAATATATATGATTACTACCTTTTTTTATAATAAAACAAATTAATCTTTTCCTAAAACTGATAAAGCCATCGCCTTTATTTTACGAAATCTATGATTAAGCCCTGATTTAGTTAAATATGGATCATATTCTTCATGAATTATATCTAATAATTCTGTTAAAGAATCTTCAGGATTTTCTTTTCTAAGCTGCATTGTTTGTTTGATTTTTTCATCTATTTTAGATAAATCATAATGAGTCTCTATTACATCAATGTAATATAATTGTTCATTTGCGGCAAGATTAGTTTTATTTTGATTTGCCAAATCTAAATTTATGCTTCTTTTGGCTGAAGCTTTAATTTCATTGGTGATAATAGTATTTTCATAATATTCCATCACACTTCTAGCTCCGATTCGATATAAAAATTCACCAATATTTGATAAGGATTTAATATACAAAACCAAATAATTTTTTCTTTTAGTTATACGCCCATTCAATTCAAGCTCATTCATAAGTTTTTGCAAGAATATTATTTCTGTATCATTAGTTGATGATATTTCAAGATGATGGTTTTTATTTTTAGGATCATTTACGCTTCCTTTAGCTAAAAAGGAACCTCTTAAATAAATACCATAGTTATCAAATTCCAATTCTTCTTTATATTTTGATTTATCATATAATAAATTCAAGTCATCAATTATCTCCTTAGCACCTTCATAAATAACTAAAGTATAGATTTTTTGCTTGTTAAATCTATTTATTATTCTTGAGATAATTTCTTGCTCGAATTTGTAATTTAATTTAAGCAAAGTGACAAGCCTTCTTATAACAAATAAATTATTTGAAGATGCTTCAATTTTAAAATTGAAAATTGATATTTCAGTTGAAAGCCTTAATATAGCTTCAGCTTCAATTTTGGCTTCTAAATTATTATCATTTGTTGAAATTAAATCTTTTTTTACATCCTCTGTAAAACTCATTATTATTCACCAAATAATTTAACAAGTTCTGACAAATTATTTATTACATAATCTGGTTTAGCTTCCATCATTATTTCAGGATGCTTAATATATAAAACTCCGACTGAAGTAACATTGGCTTCTATTGCTGCTTCAATATCAGCCATAGTATCACCGACATAGGCAACCTTATTTACACCTAATTCGTTCTTAGCTTTCAATATACCTTCTGGTGATGGTTTTGGTTCTGTTACACTTTCACAACCCACTATCAAGTCGACATATTTAGAAAGACCACATATTTCAAGTCCATGCAGTACCATATCAGATTTTTTAGATGACACTACTGCAGTTTTAAGTCCGTTATTCTTTAATGCTTTAAGTGTTTCTTTAGCACGAGGAAAAGCTTTTACCATAACATCATGATTAGCCCAGTTATAATCCCTGTAAGTTTTAATCATCTCATCTATTTCTTCTTTATCAGCAGTGTATTTAGAAAAAGATTGTTCTAAAGTTGGTCCGAAGAATGCATCTATTTCATCTTCAGTAAGCTTATAGTCGGGGCGATGCTTTTCAAATGTATATACTACTGATGCATCAATCAAAGCTTTAGTATCAAGAAGTGTACCATCTAAATCAAATAATACGGCATCATATCTTTTTGCTTTTGCTTCATTTACTGAATCTATATAGCTTATTTGTGGTGCATTGATGATTAAATATTTTAGTCTATTTGTTGTAATAATGTAGCATTTTTTAAAATAATAAGGAAGTAATTTAATACCTGATATTTCAGGTTTTAGAGGTAATTCCTTTTTAGGGTATTTAAATTTAACATATTTAAGAAGTCTCTTTCCAATAAGCCATATAAAGCCTAAGACTATAAATATAATACTTACCAAAATTGATACCGGAACTGATCCTGCCATTAGTGGTTCAGATACACCACTGTTTAATCTTAAATTTTCAGTAAATATTCTGACTGCACCATACCAGATAAGATAAAAGCCTAAAACATCTCCGGTTTTAACATATTTGATCTTCCTTACAGCTACAATCATAATTACAAGCCCAACTAAATTAAGCAATGATTCATATAGAAATACAGGATGACGGTAAGCACCATCAATATACATCATATCGCCAATTAATGGTAAGTTTTCTACAAAACCTGATGTATCGATAGGCCCATATAACTCATGATTGAAAAAATTACCCCATCTTCCGCAGATCTGACCTATTATGATGGCTGGGGCTGCCAAATCCATAATTTTATATATGCTTAATTTCCTTATCCTACAATAAATATATAATACTAATATGGCAACTATTACTCCACCTTGTATCGCAAGTCCAGCAAAACCAACAAATTTACCATTTCTAAAGCCTAGTACTTCAGCGAAGCTTGAAAAACTATCTAAATTAAATAAAACATACCATATTCTCGCACCAATTATCGCAAGTGGTAAGGTAATTATTATCGCAAGATATAATGTGTCAGAATTAATACCAAGCCTTTTACCTTCATGTATTACATAAAAAGCAGCGATAATAACACCTATAAGTATGCATACTGCATACATTGTAAAAACTCCAAAAAGCTTAGTTGCTTCACCTGAGCTATATAAAAAATCCATAATTATTCATCCTCTTCACTTTCTACTTTTCTTGCTGCTTCTTTATCAACATTTGCGATAAATTCCAAAGCAGCATTCATTCCAAGTAATTTTAATTTTTCGTTCATAGCTGCAGATTCAACTAATAAAGCAACTGGTCTGCCTGGTAAAACAGGAATAACTATCTTTGTTATTTCCGTATTAAAATATTTTACCTTTAAGCTATCAAGACCCAATCTATCATAATATTTTTCTTCATTCCAACTTTGAAGTTCAACAACAAGCCTAATGTTCTTTCTTTCCCTATATGATGCCGCACCAAACATTGTTACAACATCAACTATACCGATACCTCTTATTTCCATATATCTCTTAATTAATTTAGGCGATGTTCCAATCAGATTACCTGGTTCTTTTTCAATTATTTCGACTAAATCATCACTGATTAACTGGTGCCCTCTTTTAATTAAGTCTAGTGCGGTTTCTGATTTACCTATACCACTCTTACCTATAATTAATGTACCCATACCATTGATATCAAGAAGTGTTCCGTGTACACTTAATCTTTCGGCAAGCTTATCCTGTAAATAAGTATATAACTTAGATGATGTAGGTGTAGTTCTTAAATTAGATCTATATAATGCAACCTCATATTTATCTGCCATTTCTATAAATATAGGATTAACTACTACATTTACAGAGACTACAATAACAGGGGGTTTCCTCTTAAAGATTTCTTCAACATTTTTTCTTATTGCATCTTTGGGTAAAGTATCTAAAAATGATGCATCTTTAGGGCCTATCAAAACAAGTCTATCATGTTCAAAATAATCAAAAAAACCATTAAATTCAAGACCAGGTCTTACAATCTCATCGCTTGCAAGTTTTGCTTTATCACCCATCTTACCAGCAATAAGTTCTAAACCATTATCTTTCGCAAATTGTTCAACTATTACTTTTTTCATGTTTACCTCCTATTTTTTAAAGATCATATTCACTAACTTATACATAATTTCAACAAAAATTATGTAAAACAACCAGATATATGAATAATCAAATATATGATAATAAATATTAAAAATCATAAGAATCAATATGATTATCATAACTGGAACTAGGCTTAAATATGAATATTTGAGCTTTTCTTTCAGCATCCTTGCGATAACAAATGCAACCATTACTATAGCAGCAATATAGAATACTTCATATTTAAAATAAACTATATTCAAATGATAACTAAATAAACCAAAACCTGCTAAGGCAATCAAGTATACAGCAAAAATATTGATTACAAAAATAATAAGATTTCTTTTAACATTAATATCATCTTCATCATTAAAACTTAAAATCATGGCTTCTCTTATCATATTTAATTGTTCTTCATCAACTAATTTATTATTGTATAAAGAATCCATTTCTTTTAATAATGCTATTTTAAATTCTGATCTCTTGATTTTTAATCTTCTGTTAAAAAAAGAATCCAAATATTTTCTATTATTAATGTCATTTAAAAAATTATTTTTAAAATCTTCTTTATTTAGATTATTATCACCAATAAGCTTAGATAATTCATAGCTTTTATCTATTAAATTTTCTACTGAGTATTTATCTTTTAATTTCATATCTTTTAGATTATATAATAATCTAATCCTTTTAGCAAACACAATTTTCAGTGTATCGTATAAAAATGTTTACATAATCGTATCATAAACACATAAAATGGTATGTTTCGTGATAAACATAAAAAGATGCGGTATTATGGAAAAAATATAAAAATCAAGCAGTAGAAAAAGACTATAAGCTTGCTTTAGAAAGCGGATTTTATATAAAAAGGAAATCTAAAAAAAGGATATCCCCTTCAGATATCCAAATTTTATTATTTATAATCTATAAATTATTTACAATTTTTTTGATTATTATTCTTTTTCTAACGCAAGAGTTCTAGTTGTTAAATCGCATACTTCTCTTGGTCCATAATACTGAATAGCACCTGGATAAGTATAGGCAGTTTCTTTTGCCCATTCTTTTCTATGTGCTTCAAAATATTTGAATGGCTTACCATCTAGTTCAACTAATGCTTTTCTAATAACTGGTTTATCTTCGCCATGTCTACGTTCAATATTCATCATCTTAGTAATAGGCATACCACCAGCTACCCATTCTTCTGCTGGTTTAGAAAGATTAGATACTTTTGATAAATAACCATTGAATCCATTTTGAATTAACATTGCTGCATTATAGCCAAGTGAATAACAATAATCTGCATCAAAATTAGAAGGGAATGCACATCTTCCTTCATAACCAAAGAAATGATGCAAAGCACTGAATTTACCTTTATAAGTGCCTTTCTTTCTTCTTTCTTCTAATACATCTTTAACTAGTGCTGAGAATAATTTTTCTGACTCAATCAATGATACTTGTACATTACCATGTGGATCACGTTCTAAGAATAATTGTTGTTGAATTCCCTGTGGTAATAAAGCAAATACAGCCATAGATTCCTTTGTAAGGCCTTTTTCGATGAAGGCATATTTTTCATTCCATGAACTAAGTTTATTAAATTCTTCTGCTTTACTTCCAGCAAGTAATTCATTGATTTCATCAATTAATACTCTAAATTCGGGAACGAATTCTACAACACCTTCAGGAATAATTGCTACACCGAAGTTCATACCATTATTAGCACGTGCCTCAACAGAATCAGCAATATAATTAGCTATTTCTGATAGGCTCATCTTCTTTGCGGCAACCTCTTCAGAAATAAGACAAATATTAGGTTGAGTTTCTAGTGCACATTCAAGTGCGACATGTGAAGCACTTCTACCCATAACTTTGATGAAGTGCCAGTATTTTTTAGCTGAATTGGCATCACGTTCAATGTTACCGATTAATTCAGAATAAGTTTTAGTTGCCGTATCAAATCCAAATGAACATTCGATATCATCATTCTTTAAATCACCATCTATTGTCTTTGGACATCCGATTACTGATACTCCTGCTTTATGAGCTGCGAAATATTCAGCAAGCACTGCAGCATTAGTATTTGAATCATCACCACCAATAATAACTATGGCAGTAATACCATGCTTTTTACATACCTCTACTGCGACTTTAAACTGTTCTTCAGTTTCAAGTTTAGTTCTGCCTGAACCAATTATATCAAAACCGCCTGTGTTCCTATATGCATTGATGTATTCATCATCAAAAACTAAATAATCATCTGATGTAAGACCACTAGGTCCGTTTTTAAATCCAATTAAGACATTATCCTTATTTGCTTTTTTAAGGGCATCATACAATCCTGATATTACATTGTGTCCACCAGGCGCCTGACCACCTGATAAAATTACTCCAACAACCTCTTTTTTCTTAGGATTATTGTTCTTTCCTTTGACAAAAGTAATTTCCTTCTTACCATAAGTATTAGGAAATAAAGCTTTAATCTTAGCTTGATCAGCTACGCTTTCGGTTTCTTTTCCTTCTTTAACGCAAATTTCATCAATTCCATGTCTAAGCATACCTGGAAGCTTAGGTGTATATTGATACCTTGCTTGTTGAAGTGGTGATGTTTTCATTTTAAAAATTCTCCTTCTTTTTTCTTTGTTTATATTATACTACTTTATGAAGAAAAATGAAATAAACATATTTATAATAAATGTTCTATTAATTTAAAATAATAATTTGTCAAATCATTAGTTCCTATTGTCGCATTATTTTCTATAAGCCACCACCTTGTAATTTCAACTAACGTTACAGTAAGATGGTTTATTAAAAGATCTTTTGGAATAATGTTATCTTCTTTTATATATAAATAAGATATGACTAGATTATTGATATGCTTTTTCAAATCAGATATCAATATATCTTTTGCTGATGAAGATAAAAATGCATTAAGCATATCCTTATCTTCATAAAAATGACATAACATATGATTTATTCTATGTTTTACATCATTTTGACGTGAGAAATCATGATGAGTTTCTTTTTCTAAATGAACTGAAGAAACATGCAAAAATATGTCATTTGATATCATATGTAATACATCATCTTTATTATTGAAATTATTATAGAATGTTGCCCTACAAATACTTGCTTTTTCAATGATATCATTGGTTGTGATATCATTATAGTCTTTAACCTTTACCAAATCTATCAGCGAATCTTCAACTAATCTAATTGTTTTTTCTTTTCTTTTATCCATTTTTATACACCAGTCCACTATCACAAAAATTTATTAAACTTTTGTTTATTATTATATTTTATTTTCTCTAAATATACAATTATTTCTTGTAATAAATTCTTATTGTGTTATAATTTTTTTAGACAAAAGTGCTAGATGTGTATAAAAATGATAAGACAAAGTTATATTAAAGATAATAGAAAAAGAATATTGTTCATTATAATTATTGGAATAATTTCAATAATTTTATTTTTTGTAAGCCTTTTTGTAGGTTCATCAAATATTTCTTTTGCTGATGCATTTAATGCTTTATTTGGCAAAGGTGAAAAAGCAAATATTCTAATTATGCATAATGTAAGGCTACCAAGAGCTATAGCGGCGCTGGTTTTAGGATTTGGAATGGGTATTTCTGGATTGATGATGCAAACAAATCTTAATAATGATATGGCATCTCCTGCAACCTTAGGCGTATCAGGTGCGGCAGTCTTAGGTGCTAATATCGCTATAATTATTTTATCTGGCGGAGTAGTAAATACTGCAAATGGTACGAATTTTTCATCTGATAATCCTTATTTTGTATCCTTCATTGCTTTCTTGTTTTCTTTAGGTTCAATAATTTTAATTTTAATATTAGCAAAGATAAAGAAATTTTCACCTTCAACAATAATACTTATCGGTATAGCTTTAGGTAGCATTTATGAGGCTATCACAACTTTAATACAATATTTCGCAGTTGATACCCGCTTAACAAGTGCTGTATTTTGGTCATTTGGTGACTTAGAAAGAGGTAATATGAGGATAAATTATATAATAATTGGTCTAACATTAGTCTCTTTTATAATTTTTATGTTGCTATCTAAAAATTATAATGCAATATCAAGTGGTGATGAAGTGGCTAAAACTCTTGGAGTAAACACTAATTTTACAAGATTCGTATCTCTTTTACTTGCTTCCCTTATTACAGCCATATCAGTTGCTAATTTCGGAATTATCGGTTTTATAGGCATAATAGCACCACACATAGTAAAGAGACTAATAGGTAATAATCACCGCTTTGTAATTACAGCATCTGGTATTATGGGTTCAATTATTTTACTTATATCAGATATTTTAAGTAAAGTACTGATGAATGGCTTTTCATTACCAGTTGGTGCTATAACTGCAATAATTGGCGCCCCATTCTTCTTATATATTGTATTTACTAAATCGAGGGGTAATATAAATGCTTGAAATTAAAAATCTTAGTTTTAGATATAACAAATCATCTCCTCTTATTTTAGATGATATATCATTTACTTTAAATGAAAGTGAAATATCTATTATTCTCTCACCAAATGGTGAAGGTAAAACAACAATTATCAAACTTATAAATGGTATCTTAAAGAAAACAAGTGGTGATATTTCTTATAATGATATAGATTTAGAAAAATTAAAAACAAATGAAAAAGCTAAACTGATATCTTATGTAGCACAGGAAAATGACATTCCTTATTTAACTGTTTATGAAGTTATAATGTTAGGAAGAACACCTTATATAAGATTTAAAGAATCTAAAAATGATATTAAAATTGTAAATGATATAATTGATGAAATGCATTTAAATGAATTTAGGAATAGGGATTATAATACTTTATCAGGTGGAGAAAAACAGCTTGTAATGATTGCAAGAGCCCTCGCTCAAGAACCAAAAATAATTATGCTAGATGAGCCTACATCAAACTTAGATATTTCAAAATCTATTAATGTCTCAAAAATTCTAAAAGAATTAACAAAAGAAAAAAACTTAATTGTATTAATATCTATGCACGATATAAATTTAGCACTTAATTTAGGTGACAATTTTATGTTGTTAAAAGATACAAAAATAATACAAATGGGATCTACTAAAATTATAAATGAAAAAATTATTAAAGATGTATTTAATATAGATGTAAAAATAAAAAATGAAAGGAATAAAAAATATATTGTGTATGAAAACATTTAAAAAATTATTTTTTCTATTCATCATTTTAATACCTATAATAGGGTGCAAAAATAATTCTAATAATGATGAAGAAATAACAGTTACTGATATGATTGGAAGAGATGTCAGCTTAAATATTGATAAGATAGAAAGAATCGTATGTATTGGTGCTGGGGCATTAAGGCTGTATTCATATATAGGAGATATGAATTTAATTGTCGGTGCTGAAGATATCGATAGAAATCAAGATGATACAGATTATTCATTATTTGGAGCTGGCGGATTTAAAGATGTATCAAGGCCATATTATGATATTAATAAGGATTTATTAAAAAATACTTTATCAGTTGGTTTAGGAGGACCAAGAAATCAGAATCCAGAAACAGAAAAAATTATTCTTGCCAATCCCGATTTAATCATATCTGAATATGAAGATGAAGAAAAAATGAATAAACTTCAAAATGATACAGAAACTCCTGTTATAACAATAAGATATGGTAATAACCATAATATATTTGATGAAAGATTATATAATACATTCACTTTACTTGGTAAGGTATTAAAAAAAGAAGATAGAGCATTAGAATTAATTAATTATCTTAAAGATTCTGAGGCTGAATTAAAAAATATATCACAAAAATCAACAAATCAAAAAGAATCATTTTATATAGGTTGTTTAGGAAACTGGGGTACTCAAGATATCTTATCAACAAGTGCTAATTTTTCACTATTTAATGTATCTAATATTAAAAACGCGATATCTTCTTTAGATATATCAAACGGAATTATCGATATAGAAAAGTTAATATCAGTTAATCCTGATAATATCATACTTGATTCTCTAGGGATCAGCATATTCAAAAATCAAAAATATGAGACTCATAAAGAAGCAATATTAAATCTTGATGCAATAAGAAATGGCAAAGTATATTTACAAATGCCTTTTAATGCTTATTACACTAACGTTGAGGTAGCACTTATGGATGCATATTATATTTCAAGCATTGCATATAGTGATATGTATAATAATTTTAGTATTGAAGATAAATCAACAGAAATATTACAAAAATTTTTAGGCAAAAATGCTTCATATTCACTTGTCAAGGATATGAAAGAATCTTATGGCGGTTATCAGAAAATAGATAATTTAGAGGAATTTTTAGGATAATGAATGAGATTAAAGAATTTTTTAATAATCTTGCTAGAAAGTGGGATAATAATATAACACCAGATGATAGATTAAGAGCCAAAAATCTAATAAATGATATTGGTTTAAAAGAAAAAATGAAAGTACTTGATTTAGCATGTGGAACAGGTATAGTGTCTGAATATATTGAAGATATAATAAATGTTCCAATGCTTTCAATAGATTTATCTGATGAGATGATTTCTATCGCAAATGAAAAAAATAAGAATAAGAATATAACATTTAAAAATATTGATTTATATGATCTTAATGATAAATTTGATTATATAATTTGTTTTAATGCGTACCCCCATTTTATAGATAAAGAAAAATTTAAAAATAAAATATATGATTTATTAAATGATAAAGGAAAATTAGCAATATTGCACAATTTATCAAGAAAGAGGCTTGATATGCACCATTCTCAGATAACAAATATTTCAAGGACTTTAAATGAAGTTAATCTTGAAGCATCATATTATTTGCCACAATTTAAGATAATAGAAGCATATGAAGATGATGAATCATATAAAATTATCTTAGAAAAGGAATAAAAACGAGGACTTTTACAAGTCCTCGTTTTTATTATTTGAATTTTTTTAATATCTTGTTAAATATTTATCTATTTCCCATTTAGTAACTGTAGTTCTAAATTCATCCCACTCAAGTCTCTTTGCCTGAACAAGCTTATCTGTGATGTGTTCTCCTACTGCAGCTTTCATTAATTTATCTGCTTCAAATTCATCTATCGCTTCCTTTAAATTCTCAGGTAGTGCTGTGATACCTTTTAATTTTCTTTCATTGTTGTTCATTGCAAATAAATTAATATGCATTTCAGGTACTACCTTACAATTGCCTTTAATCCCATCTAATCCTGCGGCAAGTAAAACGGATGCGGCAAGATATGGATTACATGCTGGGTCGACACTTCTTACTTCAGTACGTGTTGCCATACCACGTGATGCAGGAATACGTATCATGGTTGAACGGTTTGAGGCACTCCATGAAATATAACATGGTGCTTCATAGCCTGGTACTATTCTTTTATATGAATTGATTATCGGATTAGTGATTAAACAAAAACCCCTTGCATGAGCAAGTATTCCATATATCCATTTAAGGCATGTTTCACTTAAGCCATTATTAGATTTTGAATCATAAAATATATTATTCCCATTGTTATCTGTTAAAGAACAATTGCAGTGCATTCCTGATCCGTTTATCCCCTTAACTGGCTTAGGCATAAATGTCGCATGAAGACCATGGCGGCGAGCAATATTTTTAACGATAAGCTTAAATGTTTGGACATTATCACACGCTTCAAGAGCGTTATCAAATTTAAAATCAATTTCGTGCTGACCAGGTGATACCTCATGATGTGCTGCCTCAACAACAAAACCTATTTTCTGAAGCTCCAAAACGATATCGCGTCTACAGTCCTCTGCTGCATCTATCGGTGCTACATCGAAATAACCGCCATTATCATTATATTCAAGTGATGGTACATTATCCTTCATCTTGAATAAGAAGAATTCTGGTTCAACACCTAAATTAAAGTTTTTATAGCCCATCTTCTTCATTTCTTCCAGATTTCTCTTTAATATACCTCTTGGATCACCTTCAAACGGAACTTTGTTGCCATTTTCATCTGGTTTTAATACATCACAGATGAACTGAGCTACCTTACCATATGTTGTATCTTCCCAACTTGATATTAAAAATGTATCAAGATCTGGTGCTAAGAACATATCAGCTTCCATAGTTCTTACAAAGCCTTCAACTGATGAACCATCAAACATTACTTCATTTTCTAATGCTTCATTTAAACCAGTAATTGGAATTTCAACATTTTTTAGTGTCCCAAGCATGTCAGTAAACTGAAGTCTAATATATTTGATATTTTCTTCCTTACATATTCTTTTGATGTCTTCTTTTGTATATTTCATATTATTCTCCTACACTCCTATATTAGATGTTTTTTACTAAATCAACTAATTCATCACTATATTTTTCAACAATTTTATTATCCTTAGCCATAACTGAAACTCTTATTAAATCTTCAGTACCTGAAGCCCTGATAATTATTTTAGCATCATTATTTAATTCTTTTTTTATTTTTTCTACTCTCTCAAACAAATATTTATTATTTAATACTTTATTTTTATCTTTGACCTTAATATTAACCATTTTATCAGCATACATATTTATATCTTTGATAAAATCATTTACACTTCTTTTTGTTTCTTCAATTATTTTCACTAACTGTGATGCGATTAAAACCCCATCACCAGTATGTAAAATATTTGGCATTATTATATGTCCTGAATTTTCTCCACCTATTGATAAATTATTTTCAAATAAGGCTTTGATAATATATTTATCACCAACATTTGTTTCTATTACATCAATATTATAATCATTTAATGATTTAACTATACCAAGATTACTCATCATTGATAATACAACCTTATTATCATTAAGGAGATTCTTCTCTTTTAAATATCTAGCGATGATATAGATAATCATATCTCCATCAATCGTATTACCACTATTATCTACAGCAAGCACTCTGTCACCATCACCATCAAATGCGAAACCTAAATCATAACCACCTTTTACTACTTCATTTTTTAATAATTCCAAATGTGTTGAACCACATCCATTATTGATATTTTTTCCATCAGGATTATTAGAAATGATATTTAAATTTGGAGTTATATTTTTAAATATTAATTCTGCTGTTTTATAAGTCGCACCATTCGCAGTATCAAGTAATATTTTTAGGTTTGATTTAACAATATGTTTATTTATGAAATCAAGATAGATATTAATACCATCTTTTTCGTTTATAAACATTCCTACTTCTTTAACATCTTCTTTAGGATTATCTATCAGATTTTCAATATTTTTTTCTTCATCCTCTCTTAATTTTAATCCTTTATTCATCACTTTAATACCGTTATCTGTATAAGGGTTATGACTTGCGGTAATCATTACACCGGTCATCTTCTTGATGAATGAATAATATATCAATGCAGGAGTAGGCATTATCCCTAAAAAATGAACATTCATACCCCTTGATAATATACCTGCAGATATCGCATTAGCAAGCATATCTTTTGATATTCTTGTATCGGTTGCGATAACAACATCGCTATTATCAAGTGCTTCTAAAGCCATACCTAATTTTGCGACTAGATCAACAGTTAATTTTTCATTAGGTACTCCTCTTATCCCATCAGTACCAAAATATTTGCCCATACCAATTACCTCTTTTTGACGACCTTATTCTGTTTATAAATAGAATCTTTATCTATAACTCCACGAACACTTGAAAGTGGATAAACATTTGAATTTCTACCTATTACTGTACCAGGGTTAAGTACGCTATTGCAGCCAACTTCTACATAATCGGCCAAGAAGGCACCAACCTTCTTTAAATTAGTTTCTATATCTATACCTTCATTATGTATTACTACATTAGTTTTATCTGATTTAACATTTGATGTGATACTTCCAGCCCCCATATGAGCTTTGTAGCCGATAATTGAATCACCAACATAATTAAAGTGAGGAATTTGGGCATTATCCATTACAATCGCATTTTTTAATTCGCATGAATTACCTATAACACAATTGTTACCAACTATTACACTACCTCTTATAAAGGCAGCCTGCCTTATTTCTGTATTTTCGCCAATTATAGCTGGAGATGAAATATAAGCTGATTGAAATATAGTCGCAGTTTTATGCACCCATACTTCTTTTTTTATTTCTTCATATTCATTTTTATCTAGACTATTACCTATTTTTATAATTTCATCTTTTAAACCTTTTAATGCTTCCCATGGATATTTAAATTTGTTTAAATAATCTTTAGCAAGGCTATGATTTATGTCAAATAAATTATCAATTAATAAATCCATAATATTTCTCCATCTAAAATTTATTTAATCACTATCTAATAGTATATCATAATTTATAGTTGGTGACAATTTTAAATTATCGCTTATCTCAGTAATTAAAGTGATAAAATGTTAAATTTATAATCGTTTTCAAAAAAATTTATTCTTGTAAAGAATAAAATAAAGTTATATAATTTGCTTTGTGCGAAAGAAGGGTTATAAATGTCGAATTTATTTTTAGATATATCCTATACAGACGTATTATTGCCTATAGCATTAATATTATTATTAGGAAAAATATTTTCTATTGCCTGTAAGAGATTTAAACTCCCACAAGTACTTGGTTTGTTAATCTCCGGTATATTAATTGGATTAATTAAACTTATACCTAATCAGTCAATACTTACACCAGGTGCTATTGAAGGAATAAGTTTTATAAGTAAAATCGGTGTCGTATTAATTATGTTTGAAGCAGGTCTTGAAACCGACCTTGATAAAATCAAAAAGACAGGATTATCATCAATTGCGGTAACATTACTTGGAGTAATCTTACCACTTTCACTTGGTTTTCTTGTTGCCACATTATTCAATGGAGGCTTTAGTGCTTTATCAGATAAATCCGTTTTATATTCTAATTTATTTTATGGAACTATCCTAACTGCTACTTCTGTATCAGTCACAGTTGCCACATTAAAAGAAATGGGCAAACTTAATTCAAATGTCGGAACTGTCATTTCTGCAGCAGCGATAATTGATGATATAATCGGTGTAATTATATTATCATTCATCATCAGTTTATCAGGTAAAACTGCAGATACTGAAAGCTTGGCTTATGGTGCCAAATGGATTAGTCAGATATTTAATGTAAACGCAAATGAAGCCTGGATTACAATTGTTCTGACAATTTTATGTTTTGGCCTTATGTTTGGCTTAGGATATTTCATTAGAAAGATTTTCATATTCTTGGATAAAAAATTTGAACATCATAGAAGAATACCTATATTTGGTATAGCCAGTGCTTTCTTATATGCCTGGGTATGTGAAAAAATATTTGGTGTTGCCGATATAACAGGCGCGTTCTTCTGCGGGCTTATATTATCAAGGTATAAAGAAAAAGAATATGTTGAACGTAGAAGCGATATATTAGGTTATATGCTTTTCACACCTGTATTCTTCGCTAATGTTGGTATATCGATAGAATTCAATAATATCTCAACAGATTTTATCGCTTTCGGCTTTGTATTCATAATTGCCGGATTAGTAGGTAAACTTGTAGGCTGTGGAATCGGAGCTAGAATCACAGGATTTAATCTCAAGGATTCAACAAAGATTGGCCTAGGTATGATGGTAAGAGCTGAAGTAGCTTTAATAACTGTAGATAAGGGTGTATCTGCAGGTATAATATCTAATTCAATAACACCATTTGTTGTAATGCTTATTGTATTTACATCATTCATTGTACCAATATTATTAAAGCTTCTTTATAAAGATGAACCACAAGATATAATATTAGAATAATAAAGGGGCTGTTAAGTCGTTAAACTCAAAAGTTTAATTTCTTAACAGCCCATTTTAAATTATTTAGTTGTTTTGTAATCTTATAGTGAAATAGTTGGTTCTATCAAATCTTGATTTTCTCTAGATATTGTAACTAAACCAAAAATAGCGCCAACTACATTTAATTCGACTCCTGAAGCTACACCTAAGACGATATTGATAATGTATAGGGCTTTGTTTTGTTTTTCTCTTGCAATAAACGATAAAACTGCATTTGCAATACAAAAGACAACTAAAATCAAGAAAACAATACCTAAAACTACAAATACGGCCATTATAGCATCAGCGATTTCTTCTACTGAACCCTGAAAAGAAGAATGAACAGATCAATTATTTAATCCTTCAATAAGCGAATTTCTAAAGTTTGAATTATTTCCTAATACAACAAAAATGGTACCAGTAATTAAAATATGTAATCGCTAAAAATATTGAAAGAATACCGCTAATTAAAAATAAGATTCTACTTGCAATTTTCAATTTTTCACCCGTAAATGTTTTAAATTATTTATGATAAATCAATATTGAATGTTTTTTTTAAATTGATACTATTTCTAGTACAATTCTTATATTCAATTTTTGAGCTATACCCTAATTTGAGTAATAACCAAAATATAATCACTTTTTTCTTTTTACAAAATAAATTTTTCTCTTATTTCATTATAATGCCTATAATCAAGCATATCTTTTTTAAAGGCATCAAATAATAATTTAGTTGTATGAGAATCATCAAGTGCGTCATGAAGCTGAACTTCGTAACCTTCTGAATAAGTTTCATATAATTTAAATAAACCCGGATCATTTTTTAAATTATAAAATGTTTTGATTAAATTAAGCAAATTAATATATCTTAATTTAAGTGGTTCAACTTTATTTATAACAAATGATTTATCCAAAATTAATTTATCATTTTTGCCATATATGATTATGGCAGGCTTATATTTTTTAACTAAAGTTGAAAATACATTATAGAATTCTTTATATGATACTCCTGTATTATACAATAATTCTTTTGTTATATTTAAGAATTTTAAAGTTCTTACTGATATATCCTGATTAACTGTTGGATAAATATAACTTGTATAATCAGTTATAAGATTATCGCCTCTATATAATTCAAAGCCAACCTGAATGATTTCAGATTCATATTCTCTGCCTTTAAACTGATATCCTGGCATACTCATCTCTAAATCTAGAAATAGCGTATATTCTAGTTTATCTAACATTTTATAGGTTTCATAATCAATATCTTTTTTATCAAAATATATTATTCTATCTAAAGTTCCTGGCCCATATATCTGATATAAGAAATCTACCTTATAGGCACTATATGGTCCCTTTTTTATTTTTTCTTTATCATATTCAAGATCTATCCAATTAAATTGATAAAGATATTTTTTATATATATTTAACAGCCTATTTTGAAAATAGAAAAATTTAATATGCCCATAACATACTATGCCTATTATATTATTTTCCATTTCAATCATATGAATAGGACCTTTAATTCTCATAAAATCATTCCTTTTTAATAGAAATACTCATTCCATCACCAATATCATAAATAGAACTTAAGTATTTGTCATTTTCTAAAAGCCAGGCTTCAAACTCACTCAATTTTCTAACTAAGCCTCTTAAGCTTCTTGACATGTCATCTAAATTACCATTAACTAAATTATGAAAATTCATATTGTCACAGATGATAATGCCATTATCATTTAATAATATTTCAAATTCCTGAAAAAATTTTTTATATTGAGCTTTAGCAGCATCAATAAATATTAAGTCATATTTTTTATGTTTAAATAAATCAAATGATTCTAAGGCATCAACATTGTAAATGTTTATTTTATCATTTAAATTAGCAAGGGCTATATTTTTTTTAGCCTCATTATACATATCTAGATTTCTTTCAATTGTATCAACATATGAATCAGTATTTTTTACAATCTCAATTGCTGAATAGCCGATTGCAGAACCTATTTCCAATATTTTTTTAGTTTTGCTTACTTTAATAATATTAATTAAAAATGATAAACCTTCATCTAAAATTATCGGTACCTTATTTTCTTTTGCATATTCTTTTAATGCATCATCAAAAGAATCAAATACTAAATTATTCCTCATCATCATCACTTTCGTAATAATCATTCAATAAATCTTCTAGCATTTCCCATTCATCATCATCTTTAACTGGATCTAGATTACCACTTGTAGGAGATGATTCAGTAAAGTATGCAGCAGAAAATTCATCATTCGGTGTTTTGAATACTACATAATTTTTCTTTGTTTCTTCATCAAAATATGTGAATATTATTTCACATAATAATTCAGTTCCATCATCTTTAGTTATCAATAATGATTTATTTTCATCTTTCATAATTCTTAATTCCTATCTAAATAATTCTGAAGTATTACAACTGCAGCCATTTCATCTTTTTTTTGTTTTCTTTTTTCTCTTCTTAAATCACCCTTAATCATAGCTTTATCAACGATTACTGATGTAAGTCTTTCATCTTCTAAGATAACTTTTAGATTTGAGTTATCTTCAATTAATTTTTTAAAATCAAATGATATCTGGCTTCTTATACCATCATCACCATTCATATGCTTAGGATTGCCTAAAATCAAAGTTGTGACTCCTTCTTTTTTAGCAACATCAATTATATAATTTGCCGCACTTAAGTAGTCATCTTCTTCGAATCTATATGTTTCAAGCGCTCTTGCAATCATACCAAGTGAATCTGATATAGCTATACCTAAAGTTTTACTTCCTAAATCTAAGCCTATGTATTTCATCTATATAATTCCTTTAAATGAGCAATTGCCTCATCAAGTTTAGCTATTTCCTTACCACCGGCCTGGGCCATATTTGGTTTTCCTCCGCCACCGCCACCAGTGATTTTAGTTGCTTCTTTTATTACATCTACTGCATTAACTTTAGGACTTGTAGCACAGACAAATGTTAATTTATTGTTATTCACTGATGCAAGTAATACGATATCAAGTGATTTGTTATTTACAAGTGCGTATGCCATATCCTTGATTAAATTAACATCAGTCTGATTAGTTTTTGCAAATAAATTATTGTTATCTATTTCTTTATCAAACTGATCTAAATCCTTTAAAGCATTCTTAGATTGTAAATTATTATATTCTTTTTCAAGTTCATGATATAGATAAGATGCTTCTTTTAGATTTTCTCTTAATTTTAAAACATATCTATATCCAAATTCAGTTGGCTCGATATATGTTAATTTAGCTTTAAGTACAATACCTTCATTTTTGGCTTTAGCAATTAATTCATTCTGTTTATTTATGAAAGCTTTGATAGAATCAATGACATTTTTAGATTCTTCTTTTACATATTTCATTGCTTCATCTGATGTTGAAGCAGTAATTCTAAAAATGCCTGAACCTATTGATTCATAAGAATAGATTGCATATTTTTCTACATCTTTAGTATTAAATACATGAGTGCCACCACAAAATTCTTTTGATACATTACCCATGATTACTACTCTTACAACATCACCATATTTTTCATCAAAAAGGGCTGTAGCACCAAGTTTTTTTGCTTCTTCTATAGGTAATACTAAAGTATTGACGTCATATGCATTATCAATATATGAATTAACTAAATCTTCAATCTTTAATATTTCTTCATCAGTTAATGCTTCATAATTATTAAAATCAAATCTTGAATAAGTATCACACACTTGAGATCCCTGCTGCATTACATGAGGCCCAAGAACTTCTTTTAATGCTGCCTGAAGAAGGTGAGCCGCACTATGATTCTTTCTCGTTTTTGTTCTCTTATCCAAATCAATTTTAGCATCGACAATATCGCCTACATTTAAATCATTTTCATCTAAAATATGTAAATTTTGTCCATTAGGCATCTTGATGACATCTTTGACTAAATATTCATTTATGTATCCTGAATCTGATAACTGTCCACCACTGAATGCATAAAATGGTGTATTATCTAAAACAACATCATTACCAAATTTCGCAATCACTTTAGCTTTTGTCTCAGTATCTGAATAACCAATAAATGTTGATTTATCTTTAAATGCTAAAAATTCTTCATTCTGTCCTTTCATTGATGAAATATCAGCTCTTGCTTCTTTAGCTTTTTTCTTCTGATTAAGTAAGCTTTTGTTAAATGAATCAATGTCAACCTTTAATCCAAGTTCTTCTGCATATTCAACTGTAAGTTCAATTGGAAAACCAAAAGTATCATATAATGTAAATGCATCTTCACCGCTGATTATTTTATCAGACTTTGAAGCAATCAAATTAAATTTCTTTTCACCATCTTCAAGTGTTTCAAGAAACTTAACTTCTTCAGCATTAATCATTTTCTTTATTAAAACTGATTTATCTTTTAAATAAGGATAGAAAGGATCCATTATATCTATTACTACATCAACTAAGTCAGACATAAATGGTTTATGTATTCCTAATTTTTTAGCGTATTTAGCCGCTCTTCTTAATACTCTTCTTAAAACATAGCCTCTACCTTCATTAGAAAACATCGCACCATCAGCTAATGCAAATACTAATGTTCTAACATGATCGGCTATGACCTTAAATGCCATCTGACCTTCATATTTAACTTTAGATATTTCTTCTGTTTTATTTATTATCGGCATAAATAAGTCAGTCTCGTAATTTGTATCGCAACCCTGCATAACACAACATAATCTTTCAAGGCCGGCACCAGTATCGATATTTTTCTTAGGAAGTTCTTTATAATCTTTTCTATCTACGCCTTCTTGAGAATTAAATTGGGAAAATACGATATTCCAGATTTCGATAAATCTATCATTTTCTATATCTTTTTCAATCAATTCTTTTCCTCTTTTATCATATTTTTCGCCTCTATCATAAAACATCTCTGTATCTGGTCCGCAAGGTCCTGATCCTATTTCCCAGAAATTTGATTTAAGAGGAATTAAATGGTCTAAAGCTACACCATTTTTAATCCAGTTTTCTTTGGCATCGATATCTTCTGTGTAATAAGTTATATAGATTTTATTTTTATCAAAAGCGAAATATTTTTGATCAAATAAAATTTCAGTTGCGAATTTAATTGCTTCTTCTTTAAAATAATCACCAATGGAGAAATTACCAAGCATCTCAAAAAAAGTATGATGTCTTGCGGTTTTACCTACATTTTCGATATCGTTAGTTCTTATACATTTTTGAGCATTAGTAAGTCTATTATTAGGTGGTACAACAGAACCATCAAAATATTTCTTTAGTGGTGTAACTCCGGCATTAGTCCATAATAAAGTTGGGTCATTAACCGGAACCAAGGAAGCACTAGGTTCTATTAAATGTCCTTTTGATTTAAAGAAATCAAGCCACATTTGTCTGATTTCATAAGATTTTAAATTCTTCATAAATACCACTACCTTTTCACAATAGAGATATTATACCAAAGTAAAGTTTTTTTATCAATATTGATAAAAAAGAAAGTAAGAAAAAATACTTGGATTAAGTTGATAAAGTTTCTATATTTCTTAATTTTATTTATTTTCAAAAATAATTGTGTTATACTCTAAATAAGGATGTGAAAAAATGGAAGAAAGAACACTAAAATTAAATTATAAAAATACTTTTAAAATTGCCTTTGCATTCTTCGGTATATTGATGTTATGGCAGGTATATAACACCTACTGTCCGATAATATTAGAAGCAATGTTAAAGGAAGTAGGGCTTGAAAATACTAACTATTTAGTCGGTATAATTATGGCTTTAGACAATGTTGCCGCAATAATCATTATGCCAATATTAGGAAATTTAAGTGACAAGACAAACACGAAATGGGGTAAGAGAATGCCTTATATTGTAATAGGTATGGCGCTTACTACCATCATATTCCCATTCATTGCCTTAATGTGTATTTGGGATACACTTGCGGGAGTAATTGTATTTATGATGTTGTTTTTAATCATCATGCAGGCATATCGTTCTCCTGCTGTAGCCTTAATGCCTGATGTAACACCAAAGCCACTTAGAAGCAAAGCCAATGGTATAATTAATTTAATCGGCTATTTAGGCGGAGTATTCGCTACAGTATTAGGTATGTTTTCTGTATTCAAATTAAATGCTGATTCAACACTTGCTGAAATACAGGATAAAGTAATTTGGCCTTTTGTAATATGTACTGCAGTATTCTTATGTGTGTTAATTTTCTTAATTGTAAAATTAAATGAGAAAAAGATTGTTGAAGAAACAAAAGAAGATGTCTTATATGGTGAATCACTAACTGAGACTTTAGACAATATTACTGAAGAAGATAATAAATTAAGTAAAAAAGATAAGAGAAATTTTATAATTTTATTGATTGCTATCTTCTTATGGTTTATGTCATTTAACGCTTTTGAAACCTTTGGTTCATTATATTTTAAAAACATTGTCGGTGATTCTACAATGTATTCTTTAATGGCAACAGTATTATCAGTTGTTTCAATTGTTACATTTATTTTAGGTTCTTCTATTTCCGATAAAATAGGCCGTAAATTTACAGTAATAATCGGCTTGATATTCTTAATAGTACCTCTTGTTCTAATTGCTATTATATCAGTAATTCCTAATATTATATTCGTAAATGCTGAGGGTAGTGTAACGATAGGTTGGAAAATATTTTATATCGGTATGAGCGCACTTATTGGTATTGGGTGGGCACTAGTAAATATAAATTCATTCCCAATGGTTGTTGAATATTCAAATACAAAAAATTTAGGTAAATTTACTTCATATTATTATATGTCATCAATGATAGCTCAGTCAGCAACACCTATATTAGTAGGCCTTATTATGGATTTTAATGATTTAGGACAAAAATTGTTGTTTGTTTATTCATCAATCGTTATGATTTTAGCTTTAGTTGTATTTATCTTTATAAAAGAAAAAATAAAATTAAAAGATCGTCTAAAATATAATAAAGATAATAAAGACAAAACTAAAAAATCAGCCTTGGAAAAGCTTGGTTCAATTGATGATTAATATTGTTTAATAAGCATTTAAAAAACAGATATAATTTCAGAATAATTTTAATTAAACTGATTTTATATCTGTTTTATTTTTTTTTATGAATTCAAAATTGATGTGACATTATCTTCCTGAAACTGAGTCTTATAAAGTTCAAAATAATATCCTTTTTTATTAAGAAGTTCTTTATGATTTCCTGATTCTATTACTTCTCCATCCTTCATAACTAAAATATTATCAGCATTGACAACAGTTGATAATCTATGAGCAATCATAAATGTGGTTCTACCTTTCATTACTTTGTTGATTGCATCCTGAATTATATTTTCAGTATGAGTATCAATTGATGATGTGGCCTCATCTAATATCAGTATTTTAGGATCCTTGACTATCGCTCTAGCAAAAGAAATCAATTGTTTCTCACCAAGTGATAATTTACCTCCACCTTCACCTACATAAGTATTTACTCCATCATCAAGTTTAGATATGAATTCAAATGCATCAACAATCTTAAGTGCGTTTATGCATTCTTCATCTGTCGCATTTAAATTACCATACCTTACGTTTTCAAGTATTGTACCGCTGAATAATTCTGGTGTTTGAAGAACATAACCTAAATTAGAATGTAGCCAAGTAATACTTCTTTTTTTGTAATCTTCTCCATCAATATAAATATGTCCACTTGTTGGTTCATAAAATCTACAAATAAGATTAACTAATGTTGATTTCCCACTTCCAGTATGGCCAACCAAAGCTACACTCGAGCCCGCCTTAATACTTAAATTGAAATCATTTAAAACAGCTTCTCCAATATTGTATTTAAAACTTACATTTTTAAATTCTACATCGCCTTTTATTTCTTCAAAATTTTCATATTTAGGCTCGAAGATAGTACCATATTTTTCAATAACTTCAGGAGTATCTTTAATTTCTGGTTCTTCTTCAATTAAAGAGATTATTCTTTCAGCTGAAGCTTGTGCCTGTTTGAAATCACCGAGTATTTGGGATATTGACATAACAGGATCAAAGAATTTAATTGTATAATCGATAAATAAATATAAAAGTGCTAGATCAATACTTAAAATTGCACCAACATAGATAGTAGAACCTACGCAAAAATAGCAAGTGATAAAAACTATCGGACCAAATAATGCTGATAACATTGCTGCCCTTAATGATGAACGCTTATATTTGTTTGATTTAGATATAAATTCAATGTTGTTTTTATCTTCAATTACTAATGATTTAGATGCCTTAGCTCCCATAAAATTTTCATTTAAGGCAGCAGTAATTTCAGAATTATCTTTTCTTGCTTGTCTATAGGCTTTTAGTATTTTGTTATTTATCAAAATAGTTAATGCAAGAATTATCGGTAAAATGATAATTATGATTAATGCAAGCCTAATATTTAAAACCATAAGAATTACTAATATACCTATCATTGATAATAAACCCCATAAGAAATCTACTAAACCCCATGATATTATTTCTGATAATCTTCTTGCATCACTTGTAAGTCTTGCCATAATCCAGCCCTGTGCTGTCCTGTCAAAATAACTGAATGGCAGTTTCTGTAAATTAAGGTATGCTTCTTTTCTTAATTCATACGATGTATATGCTTCAACCTTACCGGCAAAATAAAGGAAAGCAAATATGACAAAACCATAAAGTAAGGCAACAAATACATAAAAAACTATAAAGAAAGGCACACTTGTAAATGTAGCACCATCAACAAAATAATTATTCAGTGCATATTGATTTATAAAAGGGAATAAAGTATCCATAGATGCAAGCAGTACAACAGCTATAATTAAACCAACAACATATTTTTTGTGAAGCATTACTGTTTTAATTATCTTTTTCCAAGGATGGTTATTATAAGAAGTTTTAGTTTCTTCTATTTCTTCATAATCTTCCATATTAGATTACCTCCTTTCCTTCTAAAACTTGATAGAATTGTTTTTCAAGTTCACCCTGAATACCCCATAAATCTTTATAAAGACCTTCATGCTTAAGTAATTCATTATGAGTACCACTATCAACTATCTTGCCATCATCTAAAACAAGAATTAAATCAGCTTCCTTAGCTGTAGTTGTTCTATGTGTTATAATGATTGTTGTCTGATTTTTATCTTTAAGCTTCAATGCTTTTCTAATTAATACATCTGTCTTAGTATCAAGAGCACTTAATGAATCATCAAAAATGATGACTGGTGATTCAGTTATAAGCATTCTTGCGATTGCTACTCTTTGTTTCTGACCGCCTGATAAAGTTGTTCCTTTTTCACCAACAATAGTTTTATACCCTTTTTCAAAATTGATAACTTCCTGATGGATTGCCGCAGTTTTAGCCGCTGCTAAAACTTTAGCTTCATCAACTTTATCGTTTGATATAGCGATATTTTCATAAACTGATTTTGAAAACAAGAATGGATTTTGTAATACATATTTAATATTTTCTCTTAAATATTTCTTTTCGATATCCTTAAGCTCAACACCATTTATTGTTACACTGCCATTCTGATATTCTAAAAATCTTACTAATATATTACAGATTGTTGACTTACCGGCGCCAGTTTTACCTACAAGTGCTACAGTTTGGCCACTTTTTATTTTAAATGAAACATCATTTAAAAGATTTCTTTCATCATCATCAAATTTAAAGCTTACATGATTAAATACTATATCACCATTAATTGCTGGCTTTAATGAACCATTTACCTTATATTCATCATCTATTTTTAACACTTCATCTATTCTCCCTGCCGCAACTGATGCTTTTCCGAAGGAAGCTATAGTTCTACCTAAACCCCTCATTGGCCATACAAGCATATTCATCAATAATAATGCAGCAACGATATCAGCCATATCAAGTTTGTTGTTCATTGCAAGAGCGATACCAACAGATAAAGTAAGAATATATTGTAATACTACACTAGCATCACTTATACCCCAAAATAATGCCATACGCTTATTAAAACCAAGATTTCTTTCTGTATATTCTTTATTTACTTTATCCATCTTATCAAATTCGTATTTTTCATTCGCAAACGCTCTTACTACGCGGGAAGCGTTGACATTTTCCTGAATGACTGTTGTCATTTCGCTTTCTTTTTCTTCTATATTTTTAAATTCTCTGTTACAGTATCTGAAATAAATAACTGAAGATACTGCTGTAATTGGAACAATTACAATACTTACAAGCATAAGTGTAGGTGATATCATCGCTACCTGATAAGCACCTATTCCTACAGTTAAGAATATAGATAAGAAGCCTGGTATCTGCATAGATACAAAATTTGATATTTGTTCTACATCTGATGTGCTTCTTTGAATTAGATCACCTAAATCAGCATTGTTGTGATAACTAAAAGGCAAATCACAAATGTGTGCGTGAATTTTCGTCCTTAAATCATAAATTATATGTTGAGCAATTACTCCTCTTAAATAATTATCAAAAAACCTCAATATACTTCTTATCAGCTGGACTATCACCATGCTGATAGATACTATTAAGATTCTATTTAATACATCTGGTATATTTTCATAAATCTTAAGTAAAAAATTAGGTAGTGCTACTTCACCTTCACCATAGCCTAACACCTTAAAAGAATATTGAACAAAGATTGGCAAATATGAAAATAACCATTGCAAAACTACATTTAATAATAAGATAATTATAAGTAAAAAAAGATATTTTTTACACCATATAACTATCTTTTTTAATCCTTGCATAATTTCTCCTTTCTTTCTCCATTTAAAAAAGCCCATTCAAGGCTATTTTAATCAAGTGGTATTTGTGTTGTTTTCTTTTCAACACCTACAACTATTGATGAATCAATATTTGATACATTAGGAATTGTAAGCAATTTATTAAAAACAAAATCACGATATTCTTGGAAGCTTTTAGCTATAATTTTTACTAAAAATGAACCATTACCAGTTATTGTGTAACACTCTATTACTTCCGGCATATGTTTTACCTCTTCAATAAATTTAGCTGCAGTTTCTCCATTGAGTGGTGACATAAAGACTGTGGCAAAACAAGTTACATCATAGCCAAGCTTCTTTTCATCTACAATTGCAGTGTAGCCTGTTATTATTTTTTCATTATTTAATTTTTTTACTCTCATCAGGCATGAAGATGCAGCAAGGCCAATTTTACTTGCAAGCTCCACATTGGAAATTGTTGAATCCTCAAGCATTGAAGTAACTATTTTCTTATCATATTCATCTAAATTTACTGTTTTGTTCATTTCCTACCTCAGGGATTTAATTTTTTCTATTAATAAATCCATATCCTTATAATTTGTTTTAAATGTTGTTACAAATCTAACGACAATTTTATCATCACTGATATTATCCCAAATTTCAAAAGAAAATTCTTTTAATAATTCGTCTACAATTTTCTTATTCAAAATAGGAAATATCTGATTGGTTTTGGAATTAGAATTAAAACTAATTCCAATATTTTTTAATTTGTCACTTAAATATTTGGCTTTTTCATTTTGTTCTTTTCCGATTTCATAATATAAATTATTTTCCATCAGCGCCTCAAATGCTATACCTGCCATAAAGCCCTTTGCAAGCAAGCCTCCATAATGCTTTAAAGAATAATTGAATTCAAAAGCCAAACTCTTGTTGTTTATTACTAAAGCCTCACCAAAATAGGCACCTATTTTAGTTCCGCCAATATAAAATGCGTCTGTTAATTTTGCATAATCTTCATAACTTAAATCTGATGCACTTAAAGATACTGCTAATCTCGCCCCATCTAAGTACAGATACAAATCATATTTAACACATATATCTTTCAATTCTTTTAATTCAGCTTTAGTATAAACACTGCCTACCTCAGTAGCGTTTGAAATAAATACTAATTTAGGTTTAACCATATGATGATCAACATGTTTTTTTATGACATTTATTATATCTTCTCTTCTTATTTTACCATCATATCCGTCTACTTCGATAATTTTATGACCCTGCCCTTCCACTGCGCCAGTTTCGTGAACATTAATATGTCCGCTCTTTACAGCAATAACTGCCTCATATGGTTTTAAAAAAGCTGATATTGAAATCATATTAGTGATTGTACCACCGCTGATAAAATATATATCAGAATCACATTTTATTTTTTCTCTTATTAATTTTTTCGCATTATCTGAGTGATAATCATCACCATATACTTCATTAATTTCATCTCTATAAGAAATTAATTTATCCATAACGTATGGATGAGCTATGGTTGAATAATCATTTTTAAAGCTAATCATTTTTAAAATTTAACAAAGGAAACAAATCTTGTGTTGCCCTGTGTTACCTCTTTAAGCGGTTTTCTTATTTTAGATCTTACACCAGCTGTAACAATGATTTTGATATTGTATTTTTCATCTAAATATTTTTTGAATACTTCTTTTGCTTCTTCGCCTTCGATATCATTAAATTTAAATATTGCAAGCATATCAGCGTTAAAGAAATCATAAAAAATTACATAATATGTATCATTAACCGTTATAAAATCAATGGCAAGTCTTACTTCATTATATTTATCAAGCATTCTTTCATATGCTGAAAAAATATTTTTTTCTTTGTCTATATTAAATAATTCTTGAAATTTATTGTTGATGATATCAACATTTCTATCAGATACGATTACGCCTTTATTTTCTAACATAACTGATATTTTTTCTCTAGAATAATGTAAATTCTTATAATAATCAATCATGCAGATTATTTTAGAAGAATATGTATAGCCTTTAAAAGCTAATTTTGTTGCGGTAAGAGATGGATATACTTCACCATTATTACATTTATCGCAACCATATACCATATTCTTAATTCTTACTGTCTTACCAGATGTAAACTGAACCACCCTGTTTGATATAACAAATCTAAATTTTAATTTAGAACCACAATAAGGGCATTTTAATACTTCTGGTTTATAAACTTTAGTTACTTTTGGTTCTACCTTACTCATGCTTCCTCCCTATAATTCTCATCCCACAGATAGCTGGCTCCAAACATTCCAGCCTTATTGCCTAATGCTGCTTGCATAATTACAGTATCTTTTACTGCAAAATGAGCATATTTCCTATAATAATATTTTATCAATTCTATTAAAAATTCTCCGCATTTGGCAACACCACCACCAATGAAAAATACATTTGGATCTACCGCAAGTGATATCATTGCCATAGCTCTACCTAAATTATCACAGGCCTCATTTATAACCTTTAAAGCAAGTTCATCTTTAAGTTTAGCTTTATCACAAACTTCCTTTGCTGATAAATTTGTAAAATCAATAAGTGTCTTATCAAATTGATTCTGATATTCATAAGCAAGTCGTTTTATACCTGTAGCACTTGATACTGTCTCAAGACATCCTTTTAAACCGCATGTGCACTTATATTTATGCTTATTATCAATAACGATGTGACCAATCTCACCTACTGAATAATGTGCTCCCTCAACTATCTTATAGTTTTTAACAAAACCACCGCCAACACCAGTACCAAGAGTAATCATAAATACTCTATCCTTAATTTTAGCATATATTGCTTCTCCCAGGGCTGCAACATTGGCATCATTTGATGATTTTATTTCAATATCATCATTAAAATATTTTTTAGCACATAATGATATATCAAAATCACTTAATCCAATATTAGGTAGTCTTGTTATATAATTATTTTCAACATGTCCTGGAACACCTATTCCTATGAAGTCAATTTTGATGTTTTTTTCCTTGCTGAAATTCTTTATGTTTTCAAACACTTTATCAAAAAGACTTCCACCCTTGGTATCTATCTCATAATCATATATGAATTTTTTATTTTCAATATAACCTACCTTTACAGTAGTTCCACCTACATCAATTCCTACTCTCATCTTTTATCACTCCCAAATAAAGCACCTAAACTAGAAAATACATTATTAACCTGATCACTTTCGGATACACCAAATGCACATCGGTTAGAGAAATGTTCACAGTTATTATAAACTAAATTGTAGCCCTTTTCTCCCTGATGCAAAATCGCATAATTTATTATGTCGCTAACAGGTCTTCTTCTTTTTAGTTCTTCATCTGTGTAGCATCTTACTTCCACTTCACCATCTTTTAAGAATCCTCTTAATGTTGTCTTGTGCACTACTGCAGTTTCAGGTGATATTTCACTGCCTGTAGGTGATGCAAAATGTATAACATTATCATCATCAATATAAATCCCATGATGATAATAAAATCCTCTATTTACTCTTATCTGATCACCACAGATTGGTTTTTTCTTCTCCCACATATTATCACCATATTCCTAAATAACTTCTTCTGCAGACAAATCAGCAACCAGATTCAAATAAGCTTCATTATGTTTCTCGTCAGGTTCTACATAATTAAAGCATTTATAATTTCCATCTTCTTTTAAAACCCAGGCCGTATAATATATTTTTTCTACCTGAAAGCTATAATCAGGTATTTTATCTAAGGCTTCTTTATTAACTTCTTTAAAGATTTCTACACCAATAAAGATGTTACATTTATCAAGTTCTTTATTAGTTTTTGTATCTTTTTTCTCTTCATTGTTATAATAAATATCTATACTGTCGATGATAGAAATTTTATAAGCTACTTTATTTTTGATTTTTAAATAGCTATAACCGTAGCCTCTATTTGTTCTTTCATAACCAAGTTTTTTATATTCTTCTTCAAAATTATTTTGAAGCCTATATTCTTTAGTCGGATATTTAATTTTTCTTTTTTGTCTCCCAGAAAAAGTTCTAAAGCTCGCAAACTGGATCAAGAATGTTATAACGACAAATACAATAACCAAAACTATGGTAAGCGGAGTAGCAAGAGAACTATCTCCTCTTGTAATCCATATGATTAATCCGGCTGCAGCTGCAAGAAGCACTAAAACTGCCAGCCAAATATATCTCGCTTTAATATTCCTCATTTTTATTCCCTCTTATCATCTATACATGCTAAATCAAAATATATATTTTCACAAAAATGATCATATAATTTATAAAACACTGGAACAGGTTTATAAAAATCCATCTGCACCTTTTGTGGATTAAATACTAGTGCCTGTTCAAAACTATGCTTATCTGAATTACAGAAGTGCTTTGCAAGTTCAATTGTTGTATCATTGTTGTGAGCAAATAATATAACAACAATATGATTTTTTGTTTCTTTTATTTCTTTTTCAAGCAACTTATCTTTAAGCTTATCAAAAGTATAATCATTTGTATCAAAACCTTCTTCATCATTAACTAAAACATTAACAAAGGTTGTTGTTTTATATACTCTTGAATAAACTTCTACTTTCTCATTATTAAATATTTCTATTTCATTTGCATATATCAATGCATATCTAAAGCTATGAAATGGTTTAGAATCATAATGACCTATAACACCTGGATTTTCTTTTACTTTTTTTCTTCTTGGAAAAATGATATCTAATGCCTTTTTTAATGTTTCGTTCATACATTACTCCTAGTGATTAATAATTACAAATTATTAATAAAGCTGATTTAAAATAATTATATAATTTTTCCATAAAAAAAGCAAATATAATCAATAATATAAAGAAAAAAGAATACCACTTTTTTAAAACAGGTATTCTAAAATTCTTAATGTTTAATTTTGTTTTAATTTAATATGGTAATTCTTTCAAATGCTTTAAAATAATATCATTTAAGACATTAAAATTCTTTTCAGAATTAGCTGCGATAATAAGATTAGGCTTATTAAATGTAATATCACTTTTAAATGATTTAATGATACCATGAGCCTCTTTTACAATTAATGATGCGGCAGCATAATCCCAAGGATATAATCTCAATTCGAAAAATAAATCAATTTTTCCTTCAGCAAGCATTGATAATTCTATTGCAGCACTTCCAAAACGTCTGAAGTCATTACATTTATAAAATACATCAGAGATAATATCTAAGCATGATGAAGAATAATTTTTATTATATTGTGATAATGCTATACATATTAGTGATGATGAAAAATCTTTGTCTGATACTTTTATTTTCTCATTATTGTGATAAGCACCATAATTCTTTAATGCATAATATAAATCATCAGATGATGGTATATAAATTACTCCTAATACTATTTCATTATTATGATATAAACCTATAGATATACATGATTCATTTATACCTCTTGCATAATTAGTTGTCCCATCAATCGGATCAATTATCCAGATATATTCTTTTGAAAAATCTTTTATGTCTTCTTCTTCACAAAAGAAGCCTGAATTATTTATAACTTTAGATAGTTTATCTATTAAATAATTCTGAATATTTATGTCATTTGTAGTAACAATATTAGAAACATTACTTTTTTCATAAATTTTAAATTCATTATTAAAATATAATTTTGCTGCATCTTTAGCTATTCTTATTACTTTATCTAATATTTTTTTCATTATTTTGCCTTCTTTATTTAACCATTTCAAATACAAAAGTTATCCAAAAATATAATTTGCTTCAAAGTCTTATCCCCGCATAAAAAAGAGCCAAAACATTTAATTTCAGTTAAGAAATTATATCTACGGCTCCCTTTTTGACTTTTTAAATATTAAAGTTCAAATAATTCAAACTTATCTCTAACAACTTTGATAAGTTTAGTTCCTTCTTCAATTTCAACTTTTTCTTTTGCAGCTTTAATTGCATCATCAATAGTACCAACTACTGCTTGAACACCCCATACGATAGCAAGAGTTCTTGCTTCATCATGAGTTTGAACTGCGAAGAATATATCTGTTGCTGGACGATATTCAGATAAAGCTAACGCTAAATCAACATCACCTTCAGCTACAACTGCTGGGATTTCAAATACATTACATAATGTAGCAACAGCTAAACCGATTGCGTCATCTTCATCTTTATCTTCTTTTTCGAATACTACATTGTCAATCATTAAATCATGATCAATTGCATTTTCTGCAGCTTGGTCAATCTTAGACATATAAGTAACTGCTTCAAATGGATGTTCACCGGTTGTTGTTTCACCTGAAAGCATTGTAGCGCCAGTTCCATCAAGTACTGAGTTATAAACATCAGCAACTTCAGCTCTAGTAGGTCTAGGGTTAGAAATCATTGAGTCAAGCATCTGAGTTGCAGTAATGATAATCTTACCTTGAGACTGAGCCATTCTGATCATCTGTTTTTGAATTTCAGGTAATTCCCATGGTTCAACATCTACACCAAGGTCACCTCTTGCTACCATAACACCATCAGATAAAGCTACGATATCAGCCATATTTTTAACGCCTTCTTGATTTTCAATCTTAGAAATAATCTTAATATGATCGTTATTCTTAGCTGCTAAGATGTCTCTAATTTGTTTGATATCATCAGCTCTTCTTACGAAAGATGCGAATATGAAATCAAGACCTTGATCACATGCGAATTCGATATCAGCTTTGTCTTTTGGAGAGATGTAAGGCATATTTAATATAACACCTGGTACATTAACGTTTCTTTTGTTCTTTAAGCCTCTTTCGTTTAATGCTTTACAAACAAGTTCACGTTTTTTTGGATCTTTATCAATAACTTCAAAGCCTAAAAGACCATCTTCAACTAAGATTCTTCCGCCAACATGAATATCATCATATAATCCTGGATATGATATCGCAAATCTTTCTTTAGTTGCTAAAACATTGTAATCCATTGATACTCTAATGATATCTCCTTCTTTAAGATTGATTCTCTTAGAGAATTCAGGATCATCTTCTAATAAGCCAGTTCTGATTTCTGGCCCCTTAGTATCAAGTGCCATACCGATGTTCCAGCCTTTTTCTTTATTTAAGGCTTTAACATTTTTAATTCTAAATCCTTGTTCATCATAACCACCATGAGAAAAATTCATTCTCATAACGTTCATACCAGCTGTACCGATTAATTTTTCTAATTCTTCTTTTTGTTCACTAGCTGGACCGATAGTACATACTACTTTTGTTTTTTTCATTTCTTTCCTCCAAATTATTATTTAATATAATGTAGTAATTGTTTTAATTCTTCATTTGGTTTTTCACTTAATGTAAGCGAAGAATCAAGTGGTGTAGCAACCATTTCATTTTTAATTATTCCTGTAGCAACACCAAACTTTTTTTCATTTATTAATTTAACTGCATACGCTCCTAAACGAGAAGCTCTAATTCTATCTTCTGGAGATGGAGATCCACCTCTTAATACATATCCTAAGATAGTTGATCTACATTCATATGATGAATAAGATTCAATCTCTTTAGCTAAAGCATATACATCAGTTAAACCCTCAGATATGATAACAAGAGAATGTTTTCTTCCTTTTAAGTGATCTTCTTTTAAATCATTTAATAGTTTTTCTTTATCAAAACCTGTTTCCTTTGTTATTACATATTCAGCACCTGTTGCAAGTCCTAAATATAATGCAAGTTCCATTGAATCATTTCCCGGTACTTCTACAACTGAACACCATTGATGAGAAATTGAAGTATCTCTTAACCTGTCTACTGCCTCTACTGCAGCGGCAAGTGCTGTAGAAAATCCTATTGAATGATCACTTGATGGTATATTGTTATCTATTGATGAAGGAATAGTTATTACATTCACTCCAAGGCTTGCTAAACCCATAGCACCACGATATGTTCCATCTCCGCCGATACAGATAAGACAATCAATTTCATTTTTTTTGATTTCGTTTAATGCCATTTTTCTTACCTGTTCATATTTAAATTCAGGTAATTTGGCAACTCCAAGAATTGAACCTGCCTTATCAAGTTTTCCAGCAACCTTTTTTCTATCAAGTGCTAAAAATCTTCCTTCAACTAGCCCTCTATAGCCATCATAAAACCCATAAACATTGTGGCCTGATGCATCAGCACATCTTACAATCGCTCTGATGCAAGCATTCATTCCTTGAGCGTCATTTCCAGATGTTAAAACTCCTATTTTCATATCTTTCTCCTAAAATTTTAATAATGTTTTATATAAAACATTTTTAAACCTTAATAATTATATCAATATTTTAATTACGCTTCAAGAATATTTTTGGTTATTAACCCATAATAATAAAAAATATTGCCATTGATTATGTAGCAATATTTCAAAACTATAATTTTAATATTTATTCCTGATTTTCATCTTTTATATCACTATTGTGATGTATAATTTTTCCAAATAAATTTTTTCTAAATCTTTTTAAAGCAACTTTTGCTTTGTCATTTCCGTTTTCAAGTGCCAGATTATACCATCTATAGGCAACTTCGATGTTTTTTTCAACAAAGCCAATACCATTTTCTAAATAATATGCAAGCTCGTACATGGCATCCTTATTTCCTAATTCAGCTGATCTAATCAACCAATTTTTAGCTGTAACTAAATCTTTTTCTACCTGATCTGATTTAGGATTTGATAAAAGCATAGCCAAAGAATACATAGCACTGCTATTATCACCAACTGATGCCTTAAGCCACCAGTTATATGCCTGTTTTTCATCTGGATCTACTCCTATGCCATAATAATAACATCTGCCTAATGAATTACATGCATCAATATTGCCATCTTTTGCAGCTTCAAGATACAAATCAATTGCGTATTTAGAATTTTCATCTTTTGGTGCATCTTCATATATTTCAGCCAACTTCTCTTTTGCAATGGTGCTGCCTAATTTTTCAGCTTTTTCATATAATTTGATAGAAAGTGATGTTGATTTTGGCACATATTTGCCTTCGGTATAGTATCTAGCTATCTTTTCAGTTGAATAAAGATCGTCATTTTTACTTGCAGCAAGATACATAATTGCCGCATTTTCATATTCATCTAATTCTTCATAACAAATAGCGCATTCTTTTTGGGCAGCTACATCATTTAATTTTGCTGCCTTTAAAAACCACATTATAGCCTTAGGTAAATTCTTTTCACCAGCATAACCATTTTTATATATTTGTCCTAAATAATAATAAGGCTTAGTAGAACCGCTTTTTACTGCATTATTATACCAGGCAAAAGCCTGATTATAATCTTGATAAGTTCCTTTTCCATCATAATATGCCATCGCTACCATAAATACTGCATCTGTTATATTATTTGATGCTGCATAAAGATAATGATTAAAGGCTTTCTGATAATCAATATCTCCTGCAAGCCCATTATAATAAATTTCTGCAAGATAAAAATTTGCTTCAAAATTAGCACCATCTTTTTCACATACTACTTCAAGCAATTCTATAGCTTCTTTATATTTCTTTTCTTCATAAAGCTCGTATGCTCTTTTATAGAGGCCACGATATTTATTAATAACATAATTTGGCATATCAAAACTCCCAAATCTATTATAACTTTAGTTAATAGACTTTTCAAATATTAAAATTATAAAAGGAGCCAGAGTTCAAGCTCTGGCACCAATTATTTATTAATGATTAGTTATAATCCTCATCATTATAATCATCTTCATAACCATCAGTTACATCTACGCTATCAAGAGAATCAAGTTCTTCAAGTGGTGTTTCTTCAAAATTAGGATCATAATCCATATTTTCATCATCACTACTTTCTTTATATGATTCTTCAAAAACATTGTTATTATCGTTTGCTTCAACTTCAACTGGGCTATGTTCACATTCAAATGTGTCTTCTACTAAAATACCAGTACCTGCAGGAATTAAACCACCGATAATTGTATTTTCTTTTAGACCTTCTAGGGTATCAACCTTAGACTGAATAGCAGCTGACGTTAAAATTCTTGTTGTTTCCTGGAATGAAGAAGCACTTAAGAATGAGTCAGATGCTAGTGCAGCTTTAGTAATACCTAATAATAATTGTCTACCAACAGGTAATTTACCACCAGTTCTTAAAGCTTTTCTTACTGCATCATTAAATTCATTGACTGATACCTGATGACCAGGAAGTAGATGAGTATCTCCTTCTAAGATTACTTCTACTTTTCTCATCATCTGGTGAATGATTATTTCGATATGTTTATCAGAAATACCAACATCCTGAGCATGATATACTTTTTGAACTTCTTCAATAATATATTTTTGAACTGCAACGCTGTCTAATACTCTAATTAGTTCCTTTGGATGGATAGAACCTTTCATAAGTTTAGCACCACGTTTGATTTCATCGCCCTCAGAAACTAAAAGCTCACTTGTTGCGTCAATTACATAAACTTCTTTTTCATCAGTTAATTCATTATGAATAGTAATTTGTTTACCAGCTTTTGTATTTACAATTGATTCAACTCTACCATCAATTTCAGAAATTGTAGCTTTACCTTTAGGCTTTCTAGCCTCAAATAGTTCCTGTACACGTGGAAGACCTTGAGTGATATCGGCTGCAGACGCAACACCACCAGTATGGAAAGTACGCATTGTAAGCTGGGTACCTGGTTCACCGATTGATTGTGCAGCAATAACACCAACTGCTTCACCAACTTCAACCACCATGTTGGTTGCAAGATTTCTACCATAACACTTCATACATACGCCATTTGGTGCGGCACATGTAACATTTGAACGGATACAAACTTTTTCAAGTTTCGCTTCTTTGATCTTTTCAGCCATAGCTTCATCAATAAGTTCATTTCTGAAAGCTATTATTTCGCCTGTTTCAGTATTTACTACATCTTTTGCAGCAAATCTACCGATACATCTTTGATACATTTCAACAATAACTTTTGGATTACCGCTATCATCTTTTGTATTTTCATCAATGATATTTTCAACATAGAAGCCATTTTCAGTTCCACAGTCTTCCATTGAAATAACGACACTCTGTGAAACATCAACAAGTCTTCTTGTTAAATAACCAGATTCAGCTGTCTTTAAGGCAGTATCTGTTGAACCTTTTCTAGCACCATGTGTAGAAATGAAGAATTCAGCTACAGAAAGACCTTCACGGAAGTTTGCCTTAACTGGTACTTCAATGATTTCACCTGCAGTATTATTCATAAGTCCTCTCATACCTGCAAGCTGTGAGAAGTTAGATTCATTACCACGTGATCCTGAATCAGCCATCATAAAGATATTATTATCTTTATTTTTTGAAAGTTCAGCCCAAAGACCTTTTTGGATTTCAGTTCTGGCATTCTGCCATTCATCTTCAACTAGTTTCTTTCTTTCCTTGTTTGTAATAATACCCATATCGTAGAATTGGCTGATTTCTTCAACCTTTTCTTCAGCTAAATTAATACGTTTTTCTTTGCCTTCATAATTTAATACGTCGGCCATAGAAATAGATAAACCGGAAATAGTTGAATATTTATAACCTAAATCCTTGATTCTATCAAGCATCTTAGAAGTTTCAGTTATTTTGAATCTCTTAAATACTTCAGCAATAATTCTAGTTATAAATTTTTTCTTAAATGGAGTAACTTCATCTCTGGCTAATAATTCATTATAAGATTCTTCATAACCATTTTTGCCTGGTACTAGGAAATACTTAATAGGTGTTTCATTAGTCAAGTTGTAATCTGTTGGTTCATTAAGATATGGAAATTCAACTGGTAAGATGGTATTGAATATCATTTTACCAATAGTTGTGAATAAATATCTTGACGGAAGCTTTTCTAAATCAAATTTACTTTGTGGTAAATATGAAATATCAACAAATATACGTGTATGAAGAGTAATTACACCGTTCTTGTATGCTGTATATGCCTCATCATAATCTTTATAGAAATGGCCCTCATTTTCTTGGCCCTTTCTTTCAAGAGTTAGATAATAGTTACCTAAAATCATATCCTGTGATGGTGTTACAACTGGGTTACCATCTCTTGGATTTAGGATATTATTAGATGCAAGCATCAACAATCTTGCCTCAGCCTGTGCCTCAAGTGATAAAGGTACGTGGATAGCCATTTGGTCACCATCAAAGTCAGCATTAAATGGGTTACATACAAGAGGATGTAATCTGATTGCTTTACCTTCAATTAATACTGGTTCGAAGGCCTGAATACCTAAACGGTGAAGTGTTGGAGCACGGTTAAGTAATACTGGATGTTCTTTGATAACTTCTTCAAGGATAGTCCATACATTACTCATCTGTTCATCGCACATTCTGTTGGCAACAGCGATACTGTTACCTTGTTTAGTAAGTTCACGTAATACAAATGGCTTGAATAATATAAGTGCCATTTCTTTTGGAATACCACATTGATACATCTTTAAAGATGGACCAACAACGATAACTGAACGTCCTGAATAATCAACACGCTTACCTAATAGGTTTTGACGGAAACGTCCTTGTTTACCTCTTAGCATATCTGATAAACTCTTTAATTTATGAGCCTTATCAGCAGCACTCTTTTTACCACGTTTAGTATTATCAATTAAAGCGTCAACTGCTTCTTGAAGCATACGTCTTTCATTTTTGATAATTAAATGTGGAGCTTTTTGTTCATATTCTTTCTTTAAACGATTGTTTCTGTTTAAAATTCTACGATATAAATCATTCAAATCTGTAGTTGCAAAACGTCCACCTTCAAGTTGAACCATAGGTCTTAATGCCGGTGGAATAACAGGTAGTACATCAAGTATCATCCATTCTGGCTTATTATCACTATGTAAGAATGCTTCAACAGTTTCAAGACGTTTGATGATTTTATCTCTATTTTGTTTAGAACGAGTTTTAGATTTTCTTCTTAATTCTGATTCTAAGGCTTCTAAATCGATTGATTTAAGTAATGTTTTGACAGCTTCAGCACCTGTTAATGCTATAAAGCTATGAGGTGGAAGTTCTTCTAGAAGTGATGCATATTGCTGTTCAGTTAATACCTGTCCTTTTTCAAGACCTGTAACTGTTGTTTTACCTGGATCAATAACTATATAACTTGCAAGGTATACAACTTCTTCTAAGTCTTTAGTTCTTATATTTAAAAGTGTAGCAAGTGGAGATGGGCTATTTCTTAAAAACCATGTATGTACTACTGGTGATGCAAGCTTTATATGGCCCATTCTTTCTCTTCTTACTTTTGATTCAGTAATTTCAACGCCACATTTATCGCATATTTTTCCTTTGTCAGATTTTTTTGACTTACCACAAGCACACTGATAATCCTTGCTAGGGCCAAATATTCTTTCGCAGAATAAGCCATCCATTTCAGGCTTTAATGTACGATAATTGATAGTTTCATGTTTTAAAACTTCACCATGTGACCAAGATAAAATTTCTTCAGGAGATGCTAAACCAATTTTAAAATACTTATATTGATTACTCATTATCTTCTCCTCCTAAGTTTTCTTCTTCTGTTACTTCATCAAAAACTTTGTAGTGAACTCTGTTTGTTTCAACCTTTTTAATCTTAAAGTCAACTATTGATCTATTAACTTCATTTTGATTTTCATCATTCATAAGTTCAACATGGATACCTAAAGATTGTAATTCTCTTGTTAGAACTCTAAATGATTCTGGAATTGATGAATCAGGAATAGGTCTCCCTGATACTATTGCATCATAAGTTCTATCTCTTGCTACTAAATCATCTGATTTAATAGTCATCATTTCTCTTAATGTATGAGAAGCACCATATGCTTGAAGTGCCCAAACTTCCATTTCACCAAATCTCTGACCACCATTTTGGGCTTTACCACCCATAGGTTGCTGAGTTACTAATGTATATTTACCAACATTTCTTGCATGAAGTTTATCATCAACCATGTGGCTTAATTTAACGAAGTACATGATACCAACAGAAATTGGATTTTCAAACGGCTCACCGCTTCTGCCATCATATAATATCTCTTTTCCATCAAGCGGAAGACCAGCTTCAGTCATTGCTTCTTCAATATCTTCGATTGTAGCACCATCAAATACTGGAGTTGCAACCTGAACACCAAGCTTTTTGGCTGCAATACCTAAATGAAGTTCCAAAACCTGACCAATGTTCATACGAGATGGAACACCTTGAGGGTTAAGCATAATGTCGATTGGTTGACCATCCTTAGTATATGGCATATCCTCAACAGGCAAGATATTTGAAATAACACCTTTGTTACCATGACGACCAGCCATCTTATCTCCAACCTGAATCTTACGTTTCTGAACAACGAAAATTCTTACTACTTCATTAACACCTGGATTTAAATCAGCACCTTCTGATTTTTTAAAATGCTGTACAGACTGAACAACACCGCCTCCACCATGAGGTACTCTTAAGGATGAATCCCTTACATCTCTTGTTTTTTCACCAAATATTGCAAGAAGTAATTTTTCTTCTGGTGAAGGTTCTGTTTGTCCCTTAGGAGTAATCTTACCAACCAAGATATCTCCTTCTTTTACTTCTGAACCTTCAACGATAATACCATTTAAATCCAGATTACGTTTTGTTTCAGCTTTAACATTAGGTATTTCTAATGTGAATTCCTCAGGTCCTAATTTTGTATCTCTTGCTTCAATTTCGAATTCATCGATATGAAGTGAAGTATATACATCATCATAAACCATCTTTTCGCTCATGATTACGGCATCCTCGAAGTTATATCCTTCCCATGTCATAAAAGCAATTCTAACATTTCTACCTAATGCAAGTTCACCATTTTTCATTGACTGACCATCAGCAATAATATCGCCACGTTCAATTCTTTCTCCTGGTTTAACTATAGGTCTTTGCATAACTGCAGTAGCTGAGTTAGAACGTAAGAATTGGAATAAATCATATTTTCTTACTTCACCGTCATCTTCTTTAACAATAATCTTTTTAGCATCAACATACTGAACAACACCATCTCTTGTAGCAACAAGTGCTGAACCTGAATCTTTGGCTGCTCTATATTCCATACCAGTTCCTACAATCGGAGCTTCCGGATTAATAATAGGCACTGCCTGACGCTGCATGTTAGCACCCATTAGGGCACGTGTAGCATCATCATGTTCAAGGAATGGAACGCATGATGCAGCAACTGATACTATCTGTTTTGGAGATACGTCCATATAATCTATCTCATTTTTAGAAACGATTTCTGTTTCTCCATTTCTTCTACCAATTACTCTATCTTCAGCAAATGAACCATCATCATTTAATTTAGTGTTCGCTGCAGCAATGATTTTACCTTCTTCATCATCAGCAGATAAATATTTGATTTCTTCTGTTACATATTTAACACCATTTTTCTCTTCAACGATAAAATATGGTGTTTCTATGAAGCCATATTGATTAACCTTAGCGTAGGTTGCAAGTGAAGTAATTAGACCAATTGAAGGACCTTCTGGTGTCTCTATCGGGCACATTCTACCATAGTGAGAATTGTGTACGTCTCTTACTTCTACACCAGCTCTATCTCTTGCGATACCACCTGAACCAAGGGCACTTATTCTACGCTTCTGAGTAATTTCAGCAAGCGGGTTAATCTGATCCATAAACTGTGATAATTGTGAAGAACCAAAGAATTCTTTTAAAGATGAAGTAAGTGGTTTGATATTGATAAGATTTTGAGGAGTAGCTTTGTCTATTTCAACAGTAGACATTCTATCTTCAATATTCTTTTTAAGTTTAGCAAAACCAATTCTGAACTGGTTCTTTAATAATTCACCAATTAATCTTAAACGTCTATTTCCTAAATGGTCAATATCATCACAATTACCTACATTTTTATAAAGATTCATAAAATAACTGATAGATGCGATAATATCAGACATCATTACATGAAGTGAAGTTTCACGAGAATCATTACCAATAATCTTTACTGTCTCACTTTCATCAGCCTTTACTACATCTACATATAATACTTCGCAATAAGGGTCTTCTGCTAAAGTATTACCTAAGTCGATTTGTTCTCTAAAGGCAGCTCTTGCTTTACTTAAGCGTTCATATACTTCGCCTTCAATGATGTCGCCTCTTTTAGCTATTACTTCGCCCTTTTTGAATGTTAATTCGCCTTTTTCCACTTCTCTTACTTCAACAAGATTTTCTTTTCTTATTTTAATAGTTTCTTCATAGATATCATCTTTGGCAACAACATCCATAGCTAAAGCATGACCTTTAGCTCTCTGAAGTACATCAAGTTTAATGTTATATTTATAACGGCCAACCTTCTGTAAATCATATTTTGTTTCATCAAATAATCTTTGAATAAGGAAATTTCTAGCGCCATCAACTGGAACTTCTTCACCCTGACGTAATTTAGAATATAAATCAACAACTGCTTCTTCTGGAGTATTGTTATATTCCCTTTCTAAGGTTGCTTTCAAATAATCGCTTTCACCAAAAACTTCTAGGATCTGCTCATTTGATTTAAAACCATAAGCTTTTAGAATTGTTGATAATAAAACTTTTTTGTTCCTATCAATTTTGCCATACCAGATTTGTTTAGAACCTTCTTCATATTCTAACCAAACACCACGTGTAGGCATAACAGTACCAAAGAATTTTGCATCACCAGTTTTTTTGTCTATTTCCTTTTTGTAATAAACACCTGCAGAACGAATAATTTGAGAAATAACTACACGTTCAGCACCATTGATGATAAATGTACCAACAGGAGTCATATAAGGTATATCACCCATAAATAACTCATGTCTAACCATGGTACCTGTTTCCGTATTTTCAAGTAATACATTAACCTTTAATGGCCTTGAATAATTGATTCTTCTTAATTTTGAATCAACTACATTAAACTTAGGGTCTTCAAAATGATAATCTTGAAAATACAATTTTAAGTTTTGATTAAAAGAAGTGATAGGAGATACATCTTCGAATACTTCTTTTAAACCAGTTTCTACAAACCAATCAAATGAACTAGTTTGTATTTCGACTAGCCCTGGAAGATCAACATCAGTACGAATTTTAGAATAGTTTCTTCTTACTGATTTCTTTCCATAGTTAACCACTCTGTAACTCATTAAAATTAAAATCCCTTTCTTAATTTGATTTAAACTGCCTGCACAGGCTTTTTAGCATAAGCTAAAAGGTTGTTTAATACCTCTTTTAGGGATAACCACAATATATATCTTAAACTCTTGATTAAGAGTATAAATTCATAAAAACCACACAAAAGTCATTTTATAATTATAAATTATAAGTTGTCAAAATTCAACAAGTATTTTTCAATTTTTTGCTTTTTGTGAATTAAATGTTACAAATCAGTTGAAAAATGAATAAGCTTATTAAACTTTATTCGTTTATTCATAGTTATAAAGATTGTATGAGGGTTAAAAATAGTTTTTAATATAAAATAAAATGTGATAAACTATAAAAAAGTTAAAATTTAAGGGGGTATACATGTTCAAATTATATAGAAAATTCACGAAAATAGATTTGTTTTGTGTTTTGCTTATAATTGGCTTTACAGTCTTACAGGTTTATATAACTATGACACTTGTGGATTTTGTTCAGGGTATAATTAAAGCAATTACTTATGTCAACTATCACAATCATCCTGAAGCATTTATTGGATATAGTGTCGACTGGAGTATGCTTGATACTATAGATAAAGCTAAGGCTTTTTCTCTAGCTTCAGGTATGAACTTAACAGATGAACAATTAGATAGTGTAGTAAAAGTAGCAAATGCTTCTACTGCTGATATCTGGTATAATGGCTTAATGATGCTTGCGATGGCAGCATCTTCTATGCTTGTTCAGGCTGTAAATTCATTCCTATCAGCCTTTATATCATCTAACTTGTCAACTAGAATCAGAAAAGAATTTTATGAGAAAGTTAGTGACTTTTCGCTATCAGAAATTGATAAATTTTCTACTGCTTCTTTAGTAACAAGATCAACAAATGATATTCAGCATATCCAGTTTACCAACATTATGACATTCAGAATGGTGTTTCAGGCACCCATAACAATGATCTGGGCTATATTTAAACTTCAAGCATCATCATTTGAATTATCTTTAACTACAGTTGTAGCAATAATATCAATAATAATTATTTTGATAATTGTTATGGCGCTGGTTATACCAAAATTTAAGGTTGTACAGAAACTTACAGATAGTATAAACAATATCACTAGAGATAATCTAGTTGGTGTAAGAGTTATAAGAGCTTTTAATGCCGAAGGATATCAAATAAATAAATTTGAAGATGCCAATACAAAATACACTAAGATTCAATTATTTACAGGAAGAATAATGGCGGTATTATCACCATTTATGTCTTTGGTATTAAATGGTCTTACTTTAGCGATGTATACAGTTGGTGCCTTAGTTATCAACGAAGGCAAAATAGATTACGCAAGTGTTGTATCATTTGTAATGTTATCAACACAAATAGTGATGTCTTTTGTATCACTTCTTATGCTATTTATAATGTGGCCAAGAGCAGTAGTTGCTGCAGGAAGAATCAATGAAGTATTAAATACAAAAATTGATATTACTGATCCTGATACTGAAGAAGAAACAAAATCAGTTGGTGAAGTAGAATTCAAAAATGTAACATTTTATTATCCAAATGGTGAAAATCCAACCTTATCAAACATCAACTTTAGTATAGAAAAAGGTAAAACTCTTGCGATAATTGGTGCCACATCATCTGGTAAAACTACCTTAGTAAATCTAATAACAAGACTATATGATGTAAGTAGTGGCGAAGTATTAGTTGATGGTGTAAATGTTAAAAACTACAAACAAAAAACATTAAGATCAAAAATAGGATATGTTCCTCAAAAAGGCTTTTTGTTTAAGGGAACTATAAGTGAAAATGTCGCATTCGGCGATGAAAATATCGATATGGAAAAAGTAATTTTTTCAACAGATGTTGCCTGTGCAAGTGAATTTATAAATGAAAAAGATGAAAAATATGATTATATGATATCAGAAGGCGGTAAAAATGTATCAGGCGGTCAAAGACAAAGACTTTGTATCGCAAGAACCATTTATAAGCAGCCTGAAATTTATATATTTGATGATTCATTCAGTGCCCTAGATTATAAGACAGATAAAAAATTAAGGGCAAACTTAAATTCTTTGGATAAAGAATCAACAAAAATTATTGTTGCCCAAAGAATTGGAACAATAATGGATGCAGATAAAATAATCGTTTTGGATAATGGCGAAATCAAGGCAACAGGCACCCATAAGGAACTGCTTGATTCCTCAGATATATATCGTGAAATTGCATTATCACAATTATCAAAGGAGGAACTTGGCTTATGATGGGCGGACCAGGAAGAGGACGTAGGCGTAACAATGTGCCTAAGAATCCAAACGCAGATATCAAAAAAGATTTATTTTTATTCTTTAAATCATTGAAGAAATATTATCCATTTATTATTATTGCTTCACTTCTTACTATGGTATCAGTTGTAGTATCCATAATCGCACCACAATATCTTTCTAAATTAACTGATGAAATGGCAAATAATGGTTATACAAATTCAATAGATATGGATGTTATATACCACTATGTTATAATTTTGTCTATAATGTATGGGGTAAGTATTCTTGCAAGTTTCTTATCAGGCTTTATTATGAATGATATAACTCAAAGATATTCAAAAGGCTTAAGAAGCGAACTTACAGAAAAATTGAATAAATTACCTTTAAGTTATTTTGATAGAAATCCATATGGTGATACTTTATCAATTATGACAAATGATGTTGACAATATTTCTCAAAGCTTACAGTCATCAACATCTATGCTGTTACAATCTATAATTATGATGATTGGTGTATTAATTGCGATGTTTATTACTAACTGGATTATGGCACTAACCGTAATTATATCATTACCATTAATGGTTATAATGATATTATTTGTTACTAAGCTTGCAGTACCACAGTTCAGAAAAAGACAAAAAATGACTGGTGTAGTAAATGGCATATGTGAAGAAAACTTCACCGGTGCACTAGTTATAAAAATATTTAATGCTGAAAAGAAAAAACAAATTAAATTTGATGAAGCAAATCAAGTATTAAAGAAAACAATGTTTAAGGCTCAAATATTCGGTGGCCTTATGCAACCTATTTCAACATTCATTTCTTATTTTGCTTATGCTGCTGTATGTTTAGTAGGTGGTTTAATTATGGCAAATGACGGAGGAATCACTTTTGGTACTATAACAGCATTCTTAGTTTATGTTAATTTATTCCAATCTCCATTGAATCAGATATCTCAAGCTATGAACTCAGTTCAAATGGCTATTTCTTCTTCATCAAGAATATTTGAAATATTATTTGAAGATGAAGAAGTAGCTGATGATGATAAAGAAACATTATTATTAAAAGATGGCTATAAATTAAAAGGCGAAATAGATTTTAATCATGTTAGATTCGGCTATTATCCTGATAAGATAATCATTCCTGATTTTAACTGCCATGTTGAGCCAGGAAGCAAGGTCGCAATAGTAGGACCTACTGGTGCAGGTAAAACAACATTAGTTAATTTACTTATGAGATTTTATGAATTAAATAGCGGTTCTATAACAATCGATGGTGTATCTATTGCTGATATGAAGAAAACTGAAGTAAGAGATATATTCGGTATGGTTTTACAGGATGCTTGGATATTTGACGGAACATTAAGAGAAAATATTGTTTATTCAAACACTAATGCCACAGATGAAGAAATAAATAAAGCTTTAGAAAATGCATCCCTAACATATTATGTATCTACTTTAGAAAAGGGACTTGATACTTATATTCAGAGCGAAGAATCATTGTCTCAAGGTCAAAGACAGTTAATCACTATCGCAAGAGCTTCTTTAGCTAATGCACCACTATTGATATTAGATGAAGCAACATCCAATATTGATACAAGAACTGAAATAATTATTCAAGAAGCAATGAATAGACTTACGGAAGGTAGAACATCATTTGTTATAGCACACAGACTATCAACTATTAAAAATGCTGATTTAATCTTGGTATTAAATGATGGAAATATCGTAGAACAAGGTAATCATGAAGAATTATTAAAACTTAACGGCTTTTATGCTTCTCTTTATAATTCTCAGTTCTTAGGCGAAGAAATCTAAACCATTTAAAAAGCAATTTAAACTTTTATAGAATAAATTGCTTTTTTTCATGCCTATTTATTATTTTTTTCTACATCATCAAATTTTTCTTTTAAAGTCGGTGCGTTTTTAGTAAGTTTTTTTATTGTTAAATCTTGGGCCTTATCATTTGCTAGTTTTAATTGATGCTCAGATCCTACCAATGCTTCTCTTACTTTCTGCAAATGAGTTATTGTCTTATCTATTTCTTCTACTGCTTTATTAAATCTTTCAGATGCAAGATTATAATTTTTAGCAAATTTATCTTTAAATTCACCTAAATTATTTTCAAAATTTAAAATATCAAGATTCTGATTTCTTATTTCAGCAATTTCATTTTTCAAATTTTGTGAATCTAATGCTAAATTCCTTAACAAACCGATTATTGATATAAAGCACTGTGGTCTTACAACAAACATCTTAGGATATTTGTATGAAACATCAACAATACCAGCATTATAATAATCATTATCTATTTCAAGTAAACTAACTAATACAGCATATTCACAGTTTTTCTCTTTTCTATCTTTATCAAGTTCTTTTAAGAAATCTTCGTTCTTATGCTTGGTTGCTGTAGTCTCATTTTCATTTTTCATTTCAAACATGATAGATAATAATTCTTTACCATCAGCTGTATTTTCCCTATATATGAAGTCCCCTTTAGATCCACTTTCATCAGATGTTTTATTATCTTTTTCAAAATAAGCATTAGGAAATGCTGTCATTCTTATTTTGTTAAATTCATTTTGGCAGTGTTTTTCTAATGATTCACCAATCATTTTAGTAGATGATCTAGCTTTTAAATCTTTATAATACGCTATCTCTTCATCCTTTAAATGAAGTTTGCCTTCATAATTTTCTTTTAATGTTTTTTCATTTAATTCTGCTTCTGTCCTAAAATTCTTTAAGTTGCCTTCTAATTCTGATATTTTCTTTTCTTTATCAGATAAAGCTTCACTTAATTCTAACTTTTTTTCTGTATCCTTATTAGATATCTGATTTTTAAGTTCTGATATCTGCTTATCATATATATTTTTGATTTCTAATATTTTATTTTCATTTTCTGATTCAGATAATTTTTTATTGTTTTGAATTTCCAATTCTTTTTGTCTTAATTCATTTCTTAATTTATTTAATTCTTTTTCATATGATGAATTTAGCATTTCAATTTCAGATTTACGTTCTACATCATACATTTTCTTTTCGACAATTAATTTGTTTTCATAAGCTTTATCTTTACCATCGTTAATCAATTTTTCGATATTTTTGGTATCAACCTGAGTTAATGCATCAAGATTAATCTGATCACCTTTTTTAGCATCTTCTTTTAATTCTAAGGTGTTTTTGTCTATAACTATAACTTCTACATTTTTCATTTTTTTATCACTCCTATTCGACAAAAATATTATATCAAAATGATTATTTTTTTACCATAGTTTTACTATAGATATAAATAAAATAAATGAAAATATTATCTTTCATTAATAGTTATTTTTTTTTAATTCAAGTCTTGTTTTATTTTTAGTTTTGTATATAATACAAGTATGATTTCGAGGGAGGTTAAAGATATGCCATTTGATGATGAATATTATTATGATTATGATACAGATGAATATTATGGTACTGATAATTCTGATACATATTATGATTTAGATGAAAATATGGAAAAATATTATGATTTTAACCTTCTTGATTTATTAGAAGATGTAAATTTAGATATACAAGATTTATCTAAAGAAGAATTAGAAAATTATTTAAGAAATAAAAAAGGGTTATAATATGAAATTTGTAACTTGGAATGTAAATGGAATTAGAGCGTGCATCACTAAAGGTTTTCGGGATTACTTTGATGAAGTTAATGCCGATTTTTTTGCTATACAGGAGACAAAAATGCAGGAAGGCCAATGTGATCTTGATATAGATGGCTACTATAGATTTATGTCTAGTGCTGAAAAAAAAGGGTATAGTGGTACACTCATTTATACAAAATATAAGCCAGATAATGTAATATATGGTATAAATGGTTTATATAATGATGAAGGAAGAGTAATAACATTAGAATATGATAATTTCTATTTCGTTAACGCTTATGTTCCAAATAGTAAAGAAGGTCTTTTAAGACTTGATTACAGGATGGTTTATGAAGATAATTTAAGAAATTATTTAGTTTCCTTAAATAATAAAAAGCCTATTATATATTGTGGAGATTTAAATGTAGCACATGAAAGAATAGATTTAAAAAATCCTGATATGAACACAAGAAATCCAGGTTTTACTGATGAAGAAAGAAATAAACTTACAGAATTACTTGATTCAGGTTTTGTTGATTCGTTTAGATATTTATACCCTGATAAAGTATCTTATAGTTGGTGGAGTTATCGCTTTAATTCAAGGGAAAAGAATATAGGGTGGAGAATTGATTATTTTATATTGTCTAATAGTTTAAAAAATAAAATAAAAGATGTTAAAATTAAGAATGATA
>CAKZZJ010000139.1 GCA_937885165.1 uncultured Caryophanales bacterium | reverse complement strand
TAGTTGTAGGATCAATAGTTAATACGCCATCAGCTATTGTTGCGATACTAGAACCTTCTACAAGTTCCCAATTGCTAAATTGAGTCCCATATAAAGAGCCAACTGAAGGAAGAGTAATTTCAGTTTTAACTCTTGGTGTTTCACCAAATGCTTTTGAAACATCAGCAGAAACTTGTTCATCAAGTGATAAAACCTTAGAAGTAATTAAAACATAACCAGAAGATGTTAAAGTACCTAAAGTTTCATCAGTTACTGTAAATTTAACATTAAGAGTAACAAATTCAACATCAGTTTCTGGTGTGAAAGTCAATTTATTATCTGCTAAAACTGCAGTTTTATAAGTTTTGTCTAATGAGAATGTAATTTCAACACCAGTTGAAGTTATTGTAGATAAATCAATTTCTTTATTTTCTGTAACAGCTTCAGGAATATTCTTGCTTATAACTTTTTCTGCATCGATTAAGTTCTTAGCAACTGAAGTTGAAGCACCATTATCAGTTGTTGTTTTTGTAATCCAATCTTCGGCTACAGCGTTGATGTTATAAACTTCACTATAGCAATATAATACACCTTTAACATTTACATAATCGCCAACTTTAATTTCTTGAGATTCAACTCTTCCGGCAACCTTAGTTGCTGCCTCAGTACCTAAATCTAAAGCGTATTTAGAAACTTGAACTGTTATTCCATAATCAGGTAGATTATCTTTTGTTAAAGTAACAAGAACACCTGCTGATGAAGCAGTAGCTTTACCTATTTCTTTAACTTTCCAAGAAGTTAGAGAAACCATGTTACCAGTTTGATATTTTAATTGATCAAAGAATAATAAATTATCGATTGGAGTACCTGCTTTTAATGCTGCAAGTTCATCTGCAGTAAGTGGAGCAAGTTTAGTATCATCAGTCACTAATTCACATGGTGTAGAGCCATTAGTTTCAATTAATCCGCCATAATTTGTAGATGCAGCGCCAGAAATATGAACTCTAGTACCAACTTCAATTGTATCCCATTTATCTTTTGTAATTACAGCACGATATACATAATAGCCACCCTTCTTAGTTTGATCCATTAAAAATAAATAGCCGTTACCATATGATTCATTATAGCCTGCTTTTGCTGCTACATAACCATATAAATCAAGTTTAGCATCGCCAACTTCATCATAGAAATAATGTAATTGTTCTTCTGCAGATAGTTTATGCCATACTAATACATTATAATCTTTGAATGTAGAATTATCTTCTCCAGTACCATAAGTGAAAGTTGCTCTAACTTTTACAGTCTGTTTATCATCAGATTTACCAATAACAAATTTCTTATTAGTATTATCAACTGTAATTAAATCACTTTCACAACTGAATGATACATTAGCTGTAAATTCCTGAGCAGTTTCAAGTGCAACACTTTCATGCTTGATTGTAGTTGTAGTTGTGAATGAAACTTCTTCTTCTGCATAAACGCCTGAAGCAAGTTTGAAACTATAATCTAGGAATGAATAAGCATCAACAGGTAAAACTTTTACTTTGAATTCTTTTGTTTTTCCTTCAGCTACTTTAGCAGTTAATGTAACTGTAGTTGCTTCATTTGGAATAATTACACCGGCAGTGATTTTTCCATCAGTACCTGTAACAAATTTAACAACTTGTTCATTTGATGAAGTCCAAGTTAAATCATAATCTTGAACAGATGAAGGAACTACAAAGTCGCTTGATACCGTCTTACCATTTTGATCAATTACAAGTGAACGTAATACTGCATCATAGTCAACTGTTGAAGTTGGAGTAACAGTTGTAGTAGTAGTTGCTGGTGTTTCAGTAGTTGTTGTAGATGTTCCTTCATTATTACTACATGCTACAATAGTAAACCCAAGCCCAATCGCAAGAGGTGCGACCAATAATTTGAATTTCTTTTTCATTTTTTTCCTCCCTATTTAAAAGAAATTTCACTATAAGATAGAACTTCAATTTCTTTAGAATCTTTTGTTTTTTGGTAACCACTTACAGAGAAGGTTGCACCAACAACCATTTTTTCATAAGATGCTGGTTTTGGAACCTTGAATGTATAAGATTCTGTCTGTGTAGTTTCACTGCTAGATTTTTTAAATACATCAGCAGTTACTACTAGATAGTCCCCTTCTACATTAACAGCAGTTACTGTAGCATTAGATCTAATACTTGTTTCTTTTGCCTTATATAAATTTTCATTAGATGAATTGAATGTCATCCAATAATCTTTTTGTAAACGATAAGTATATTTTTCTCCTGTAGTTAGTGCAACATATGTACCACCTATTGCTATTTGATAGCTTGAGCCATATAACTGTACAGTACCTACAAAGTGGTATAGATATCCTGTATATAATACACTATTAATAGTATCACTACTATAACCAGCATATAAATTAAATGTTGATTTAGTTCCATCATCATGTAATTCTTCTGCTACATATGTATAAGTACCTGATGAGGAAACTGTTACAGATTTAACATATGCATTAAACGTTATTTTTGAGCCTACTTTTGCTTCTTTATTATAAAATTTAGAATCTTCTGATCTTAAATCAGCTATTAATTCAGCAATAGTAGTCTCTACTGGATTATCATTATAATATGGATCATCATCTTCACTCCAGATGTGTAAATTATGATTCTTTGCATAATTTTGAGCCTGTAAGAAGTTTAAATCATACTTATGTCCACCAGTGGCTTTAGATTCAGAATAACCATTTTCAACAACTTCAAGATTAAGATTAACATAATCAGTCATTGAATCAGTCTTATACCAAACCCAACCTAAATATCTTTCGCCATAAGAATCTTTTTCTCCAGCACTTGGAGCTTCAAGAATAATACTTGTGGCTGCTTTTAATTTTTCTTCAGTAAATAGTGATGCTGCCTTACCCCATTTTTCAACAGTACCTGTTGATTCAGGAGTATCGATATCCTGAAATCTTAATCTAACTGTTTCTACATTATCACTTGATTTAGTAGTAAGAGAAAATGTAGCAGTATCACCATCAGTTGGAGAAACTAACGTTGCAGAGCCGATACCATCATCAACAAAATTTGATCTAGTATCAACTGTAGTTGTTAATTTTAGACTTTCAGAAGGCTTAATTTCTGCAACACTTGTTGTAGTAGTTGTAGTAGTGTTGGGGTTTTCGCTTGTGATAGTAAGTGAAGTGCTTGAACTTTCATTACTATTACAAGCAGTTAAACCACTTAAAAATAATAAACTAAGCCCTAAAGTTATTATTTTTTTCTTCATAATTTAATTAAAAATTAAACAATAGCGTCTATTGCATCCTTTAAAGCTTTTGCAGGAGTCTTTTGTCCAGTTAATGCATATACTAATGCTGAACCAACATTAACACGAGCTGTTGCAGAACCAGGGAAAGCTGGAGAAACATAGAATGAATTGTTAGCCATTAATGTTTGACCTACTTTAACAACTGCAGCCTTAATATCTTCTTCATCAGATAAGAAATCTTTAAAATCTTCAATTTCATAAGTAGATTTTCTAACTGGATTATAACCAGATTCAATTGAATATTTAGCCTGGAAAGTAGGGTCTAATAATTCTTTCATGAATAACCAAGTCATTTTAACTCTTTCATCACCATTGTTAAATGCGAAGATTGAAGGACCTTGAGAAATTGATTTATATACTTTTTCACCATTAACTACTGATGCAGGAACTTGACAAACGCCCCAGTTGAATTCGCCTTTTGGATCTTGGTAAGATGCACCACCTGAAGAACCGATACAGAATGTACATCCTTCAGCACCCTTAGTAAATAAACCTGAAGTATATGCACCATATGTAGTTTGAGTAGCTACATATCCTTTTTCATAATATCCATTTAATTCTTTTAACCAGTTTTGATGGTTTGTAGTATTGAATAAATAATGATTATCACCATTAGCAGATGTATATCCCCAACCATTTTGTTCACACATTGTGATGAACCAGTTAGCTTCAGAGTCATAACATAGTGGGAAAGATTTAGGATATTTAGTTTTAATTATAGCACAAGCTGCCCAAATATCATCCCAAGTTTCAGGTACAGCGATATTTAATTCTTGTAAAACATCATTGTTATAATATACTATTTCAGTTGATTTAGAAAGTGGCATAGTCAACATAGAATTTTCGTTATAGCCATAAGATTGATATTCACCATAAGTAGTAGCTTTACCTTCTTCGTAGAATGATTCAACAAAGTCAGCTAATTCAGTTGCTGAATAACCAATTGTTTCACTTCCACCACTAAGTGTAGCAATTGTATCAGTACTATTAATATATGGTGCTAAATCAGCTACTTTTTCACTTGATAAATAAGTAGCGATATGATCTGAATAGCACATTGCTAAATCAGGAACGTCATTTGCTTGAAGACCAGTGATAATAGCGTTATATAATCCATCATATCCGCCTTGTGAAGATTGAACAACATCCCAACCATATTTTTCTTTGAAGTTAGAGATTGCTGTTTCAATAATCTTTTGATTCTTATCACCAGCTGCATGCCAAAATACTAACTTCTTATCAGAAGATGAGCTTGTTGTAGTAGCTGTAGATGTTGTAGTGCTAGTAGCAGTAGATGGAGTTTGAGTAGTAGTCGTTTTAGCTTCATCACCATTGCTATTACAAGCAACTAAACTTAAAGCTCCTGTTAGTGCCAAAGCACCAAAACCTAATAATTTGATTTTTTTCATTTTGTTTTTCTTTAATTCCTTTCTTTCTATCCTTTTGTTCCGCTACGAGATACTCCACGCATTATATATTTTCTAAATAGAATGAATAATATTAACAATGGTAAAGTTACCATACAAGCGGCTGCCATTTTTAGAGTCTGTGAAGCCTCTGAAGTTGCTGGATATGTAAATCCACCAGATACCCAGTTACTTAATAATTGCCATTCGACGTCTTTATTAACAAGTCTTGGCCAAATATATGAATTCCATGTTCCGATAAATTTAAGAAGTGTGATAGAGATAATTGTCGGAGAAGTTAGTGGAATCATAACCTTAACTAAGAATCTCATATCTCCTGCTCCATCAACCTTCGCAGCTTGATATAAGCTATCGGATATCTGCATCATATTGTTTCTCAACAAGTATATATAAAATACACTCATCATAAACGGCACAATCAGTACCGTATAAGTATTAAACCATCCAAATCCATTATTAGATACAGTGATGTAGTTTGTTGTAGTGAATAATTCACCTGGAATCATCATTGTAGCAAGTAATAATGAGAATAATAAATTTTTACCTTTGAATTTAAGTTTTGCGAAAGCAAAAGCTGTAATGATAGTCATTAATACACTTAGGATAGTTGATACAACACCAACTATAAGAGTATTTAATAATACTGTTGTAAATAGATTATTTGTTTTTTCAATAACCAACTTATAGTTTACCCAGTTTATTGTCTGTGGGAAGAAAGTTGGAACAGCTTGACGATACTCGACATCTGTTTTTAGTGATGTAATTATCATCCAGTAGAATGGTAATATAGATGATAAAGCTATAAGTGTTAAAAATAAGAAAATGAAAATGTACTTTATTACTTTTAAAACTTGATCTTTTTTCTTTTCTTTTTCAATATCAAAGCCTAAAGAATCAGATGGCTCTGGATTAAAGTTTGTTTTTTTAACTTCTTGTTCCATAATAACCTCCTAATAATGTACCCTTTTCTTACTTACATATAGGTTAATTACCGTAAATACCATTATGATTGCAAATAGTATTAAGCTGGCTGCAGCGGCAACACCCATCTGGTTGCTTTCGATATATCTATAGATTAATCCGACTATAGTACCCATCTCGTAGTCGTTGTTCGGACCCATCTTTTCACCAAAGATACCTACGACTGCCGAGTACGATTTAAATCCACCAATAAATCCTGTTATTAATAAATAGGATATCATAGGTGAAATTAATGGTACTGTAACTTTCCATAAAACTGTTGATTTTTTAGCACCATCAATCTTAGCTGCATCATAATATTGTTTATTAACACTTTGTAATGCACCAAATAAAATTAAAATCTTAAATGGAAGTCCTGCCCATACCTCGTAGAATATTACTACGAATCTCATAGCCCATGTTTCAGCATTGACATTAACCCACTGAACCTTAAGACCTAACATTGTATTTAATAAGCCCCATGAGTCTGCTTCCCATACACCATCAACCTTAACAGGTCCTACAACTTGGAACATTGCATAGAATACAGCACCAATAGCCATAGCATTTGTAAGATATGGTAAGAAGAATAAACTTTGATAGAAACTCTGTAATTTCTTAATTGATGATAATGCTACTGATACTATCAAAGCTATAAATGTAGATAGTGGAACTGAAATAAATGTAAATATAAATGTGTTAAGTAAACAATCTAAGAAATATTTATCTTGTACTGCTGTAGCAAAGTTATCAAAGCCTATACCTGTATCTTGAGCACTTGCAGCAATTGGGTTATAGTTATTTCTAAATGCTGAAATCACAGTATTGATGATTGGCCAGAAAGTAAATATAGCAAGGCATATTAATGCTGGAACTAACCACAACCAACCTTTTTGGCTTTTTAAGAATGTCCAGACCTTCCCCATTATTTCTTTAAATTTTTTAGAGCCACCACTATTTTCTGGTGATGCAGGCGGTCTAACTTCAACCTCTTCATTCACTAATTGATCATTCATCATTTCTAAGCCTCATTTCAGTTTCTTTATTGAATATAAACAACTTTTCAGGTCTAATATCAAATTTTAAATTGAATACATCAGCTAATTGAACCTGTGAATCGATAATACATCTAACTGTTGGTTTTTGTGAATTGTCATGTGTAGCAACAATTGATTTATCTCTACCCATAACTTCAACATGATCTTTCTTTAATGTTAAAACGCCACCATCTTGATTGTAAATAAATCCTTCAGGTCTGATTCCTACATAAACTTCTTGATCTTCAAATGGTACATCAGCAATTTTTTCACCACCAACAAGTAATTCTTTATTAGTTATTACACCTTCAAAAATATTGATAGGTGGAGTACCTAAGAAGTTTGCAACGAATAAATTATCTGGATCATCATATATTTCTTGTGGATGGCCCATCTGCTGAACAACACCAAGTTTCATAACTAAGATTGTATCACAAATTGACATTGCTTCTTCTTGGTCATGTGTTACGAATATTGTTGTAATACCTGTTTCCTGCTGTATACGTTTAATTTCTTCTCTTGTTTGAAGTCTTAATCTAGCATCTAGGTTAGATAGAGGTTCATCAAGTAGCAATACACTTGGCATTTTAACAAGCGCACGGGCGATGGCAACTCTTTGTTGCTGACCACCAGATAATTCGTTTGGTTTACGATTTAATAAATTTTCAATTTGTACTAATTTAGCTGTTTCAAAAGCCCTTCTTTTTGCTTCTTCTTTAGGAACACGCATATTCTCAAGAGGGAACATAATGTTCTTTTCTACTGTCATATGTGGATATAATGCATAGTTTTGGAACACTAAGCCGATACCTCTTTTTTCAGGAACTAATTTTGTTACATCATCTTCACCAAAAATAATTCTACCTGATGTAGGTGCTTCAAGTCCTGATAACATAAATAAAGTTGTTGACTTACCACAACCAGAAGGTCCTAATAAACCAATTAATTTCCCTGATGGGATTTCAACATCAAGGTTATTAACTGCTACAACCTGTGATTTAGTTTTTTTGTTTTCAAATACTTTGGTTAAATGTTCTAATACAATTTTCATTTTTCTCTCCTAAATTTCAAAATCCTTAAAAAATTTTGTTCTTGTATCATCTAATTTAAATGTTACTCTAAGGTAAGCTGCATTGTAATCTGTCTTATATTTTGTAAGTTCAATAAATGTAGCATAAGTATATGACTCAAGTTTACTTATGGCTGTTTTATCAATTTGATACCATACAGTTGGACGATATGAAGTGTTTTTTTCATAAGTTGATCCATCATCCCTGGTCATTGTTTCTTTAACTCTTCTGACTACTGTAGTAATTCTATGCTGAACTCCTTTTGCGTTGTTAGAAGTTATGTTTTCATTTGTAAAATGATATGGCACTACTTCACTCTTACCATTATAGAATGTTTCTTTTGTTGTATCAGAATTAAATACTGCTTCTTCACCTTTTTCATAAGCGCTCTTGCTTGTATATCCTTCTACCACATACCAAAGCTCATTATAATCATCACCTTTGTTTGTAGCAAGTTCACTGCCAGTATAGTAATAATCAGCATTCTCTACTGAGATGAAAACTACCTTTTCATTTTCAGTACTAGTCCCCTCTAGTACAAATATTGCATTTGATTTTACTAATACTATGATGAAGAATATTGCTGCAATTCCTAAGACAACAATGTATTTGGTTCCTTTGAAATTAGTGACCTTACCCCATATTTTTTTCACTTTTTCAAAAAAGTTATTTTCTTTTTCCATCATCTAGTCACCCCTTCTTTTCACAATTATCAAGACATTAGTTTTAAAACCAGATATTTTCATTTGGCTCGTAACTCCTGAAAAACTATACTCATCTTTAGGCAAACTTGTCATCATGTTAGTATAAACTCCGGCTTTTACTCTTTCGGTTTCTTTATAGTCATTTTCCTTTTTTAATATTATTTTGATTATATCAGTTTCGTTGTTGTAATTAACTTCTACTTCATCAGGAAATTCTTGTTTCTGTTCATAAGTAAGACTTGATAAATCAAATGACAAAGTCAAATTTGAGTAGTAATCAGAACTATACGTCGAATTCTTTTCCTTCTTTGGCTTTGGATTAATCTTAAATATCTTGCAGATAACAAATTTAATACCACGATATACATATCTTTTACCAAGCACTGAATCAGCAATTAGATATACAACAAGGAAGTAACCTAATATTATAAATATAGCCTTAGTGGTTACATTTATATTTCCAGAACTATAATTGCTAAAAATATAATGTGTGCTTTTTGCTCTAAATTCTGTATCAAGTGATGTAATATTAGAATCATTATTGTTTACATTATAAACATCTGTAAACACATGTACATCTGTAAAAAATTGTGAATCAAAATTCAAGTTCTTTCCTGATAAATCAACTTCTTTAAAGATTTCTCCTTCAGAATCATAAAATGTTAATTTAGCTAAAGAGTCAATCTTCATTTTTGATAAATCTAAGAACACAAATCCTGCATCATCATATGTGTTGATAGTATCAAAGAATCCATCAGATGTTTTATCTCTATCAAGTAAAGTGATATTAGTCTCTTTACCATTTAGGTCTGCAGCCACAAGCACTGTCTTATTATCTGAAGTCTTATAAACATTATATTTATCACTTACATTAAATAAGAATCCTGAATAGCTGTCCCTTAATATTACTTTTGATGTTTCTGTGGGATCAGGATTTGATGCTAAAGTAACTGATTCAAAAATAACAATCCCTGAACCGTCATCAAATTTTTCTAGATATACATATTCATCATTGAAATATCCACCGATATAAATCATTGCTTTATCATAATTACCATTATTTAAGGAGGTAGTTATTGCCTTCATCGTATCATTATAATAAAGCACATTAGGAATATATAAAGCTAAAAATATACCGAATGAAAAGGCTGTAACATAATAAATTACCTTTAAGAATATTTTTAGTTTCTTATTCATGGTCTTCTATTCCTGTTTTTCTTGAGCACCATCTTCAAGTTCAACTGCATCTGAATCAACTGTCTTTTTATCTAAAACATCTTGTTCATCTTCTTTAGAAACATCTTCTGTTTTTTCTAAGTAAGCTTCGTTAACAGTTTCAGTAGCGCTAGCATTTAATTCGAGTTGAATTTGTGCTTCTCTTAATTCTTTATTCTTTTTCAGATTAGCATTGAATTCTTCTTCTCTCTTTTTTAGATTTTCTCTTTGTGCTTTATATTGTTTTGCATTTACAAGTGGGATTAAGAAATAGAATCCTACAATTAAGGCAAGGATAATAGCAGATATTATAAAAAAAGCAATGTCAACTGATCCAAGAGAATTAATTAGGAACATATGTAAACCTCCTTCTAAAATTATTTTTGATTTAAATATAAAAAAACAAGGGCAGTTAGTCCTTGTTTAAATTTTAGTTTCTTATTGCACACTTAGAGCGCGTGAAATCAGTAGTCAACAAATAATTATCTGTCGAAAAACTAAAAGGTGTGATTAATAAAACAGTTGTACAGATTATTTTATTAAACGCCATTTTTACAGTGGCTATTCATGTTTTTACTCGCTATCAGCAAAATACTGAAAACGAACAGTATACACCCGTAAAGCAAGACTTGGACAAAATGCAAGCCCTGCTCACAGAGTCGAAACGACTTACAGTCAACTGGGTATACGTTGACAAGCAACCAGACTCGCCCGACAAGCAAAAACTTAAAGCAATTATTGATACAGACTTTTTTGAAGTTTACAACGAAGTAAAAGATCGTACATCTGATTGGGATACAACCTTTGTCAACACAATGGCTGAAGTAGAAACAAAAGTCAACGAATTCTTTGACCTTCAGAAATCAGTGATGACCAACCTCTCTACATTTGAGAGTTACGACGACGTAATGGCAATGATGGAGTCTGAAATGTTGGTTCAGAGCGATGGTGACATCGTAATAGCCGAAACAGAACTCAATGGTCTTATGACCTCGCTCATAGAAATATGCGATGTGAAGTGCGACGACATAGCATCAAGCATCAACCTTTGGTCGACCATACAGCTCATATTCGTTATCATATTTAGCCTCATCGTAATGGGCATGTCAGTCTTTGTTGGCTACGTATTGTATCAGTCGATAGTAGCACCGCTCAGGTGTGGTGTAGCCTTTGCCGAGAAGATAGGCAATGGCGACCTGACAGCCGACTTCGATGTAGACAGCAACGATGAAATAGGTCAGTTGGGCAAAGCCCTTTCAGATATGGTTGGCAACTTGCGCAACATAGTTGTTAGCATAGAACACAACGCCAACGAAGTAGTAGACTCTGGCGAAGTAGGTAAGAGCAGCGCACTCAAGCTCAACAAAGGTGCGTCAGAGCAAGCAGCCAGTGCAGAAGAGGTGTCGACAGCCATTGAAGAGATGGTTGCTAACATCGATCAGAACACAGAAAACGCACTTGCTACTGAGAAGATAACATCAGCAACGGTAGAGAACGTTACCCTCTCAAGTCAGTACTCTGCTGAAGCAGCTGAAGCCATGAGCCAAATATCGCAAAAGATAACCATCATC